>NZ_JBPGXG010000038.1:0-31912 GCF_056755255.1 Monashia sp. HAY1-5C
GGAAGCTAAGCCCTTCAGCGCCGATGGTACTGCACTGGTGACGGTGTGGGAGAGTAGGACGCAGCCGGACACACTTTCACGACAGAGGCCCTCCCGGGACACCCCGGGCAGGGCCTCTGCCGCATTTTCCGGACCTTGGGGTCAGCCCGACGTGCCGCGCTCCACGGTCCGGACCTCCGCCACCTGCGCGAGGATGGGTGCCCGTCGGTGCGCACCAGCTGGACTTCGTGAAGGCGACGGTCTGAGAATCGGGCAAATGGGGTATGTCGGGCGCAGCCCGGCGCCAACCCCGGTGCCGCGACGCGGAGGTCCGCCCATGCCCGGTCCGCTCGGCCCGCCCGCACCGTCGCCGACGCGACCCGTCCGATCGCGCGGCCGGGGAGCCGTCGCCGGCGTCGTCGGGGCGGTGCTGGCGGCGACGATGGTGGTGGCACCCGACGCGGTCGCCGCGGACACACCCGGCCCGCTACCCGCGTCCGGCGGCTCGAGCGCCCAGACGGCGACGCCGGGGCCCGACCCGACGACCTCAGCGCCGGCCCCGCCGACGTCGGCGACCTCCGCGCAGCCCGGCACGGTGTCGGTGGCCGGCACCCCGCGCGTCGGCGCGAGCCTGACCGCCGTCACCGAGGGCTGGGACCCCGACCTGACGCTGACCTACCAGTGGACCGTCGACGGCACCCCCCTCGCGGGCGCCACGGACCCGACCCTCGTCCCACCGGCGTCGTCCCTCGGCAGGCACGTCGCGGTCATCGTGACCTCCCACCGCGGCGACACCGTCGTCGACGTGGTGAAGAGCGACCCGGTCGGACCGGTCGGACCGGGGATCTTCACCGCGGCCCCAGCCCCGTCGGTGACCGGGACGCTGCGCGTCGGTCGCATCCTCACCGCGGTCCCGGGCGCCTGGGCGCCGGCCGCCACCTTCACCTACCAGTGGCGCGTCGACGGCGTGCCTGTCAGCGGTGCCACCCGGAGCACCTACACGCTGCAGGCCGCCGACCGGACCAAGCGGGTGACGGTGACGGTCACCGGCTCGCGGGACGGTTTCACGCCGGTCGCGCGCACGTCCGCACCGACGGCTGCCGTCGACTGGGGCATCTTCGCGGCGGCTCCCGTCCCGGTGGTCACCGGTACGCCGCAGATCGGCTCGTCCGTGGGCGTCGCACCGGGGACGTGGTCGCCCAGCGCGACCCTGAGCTACCAGTGGCGGATCGACGGCCGCGCCGTCGCCGGCGCGACGAAGTGGTGGCTCTACCTCGACGCGACGCGGCTCGGGCATCGCGTCGACGTCGTCGTCACGGCGCGACGGTCGGGTTTCCTCACAGTCGTGCGAACGAGTGCGTCGCGCGGACCGATCACCCGCCCGTTCACCACCGCACCGACGCCGACCGTCGGTGGGTTCTTCCGGCGCGTCGGGTGGCCGGTCACCGTGACCACGGGCGCATGGAGCCCGTCCGCCGGTATCACGGTCCAGTGGCGTCGCAACGGTGTCGCCATCCCGGGAGCCACGACCCGCGCCTACCGGCCGACGCGGGCCGACCTCGGCAAGCGGCTCACGGTGACGGTCACCGGGCGACGGGCCGGCTACACGACCACCGCACGTACGAGCGCCGCCACGCCCGCGATCCTGCCCGCGCCCTACGGCTTCACCGACGCCGGCACCCCGGCGACACCGCCGGTGGCCGCCTACGCCCCCTCGACGATCAAGCTCATGACCGACGAGCAGTGGGCCAAGGTCACGGCCAGCGGCGTGTGGCGGAGTGGTTGCCCGGGCTACCGGACGTCGTTCCGGCGCGTCGAGGTGCCCTACCGCGGGCTCGACGGCCAGACGCACCGCGGCTGGGTCAATGTCAACGCCGACGTCGCCACGAGCACCGCGAAGATCTTCAACACCCTCTACGCCAAGGGTTTCCGGATGCACCGCGTCGAGGGCATCGAGATGTTCGGCGGCTGGGAGTGGCTCGGGTCGAAGGGCAACGTGTCGACGGCGCTCAACTGCCGCAAGCCCTCGGAGCAGAACTCGAGCAACTCGTCCTCACCGCACGCGTGGGGCCGCGCCCTCGACCTCAACCCGGTGCAGAACCCCTACATCAACCCGCGCACCGGCACGTGGGACCCCAACGCCCCCGCCTCCTCGACCGCCCCCGGGGCGATTCGCTACGGCGGCCTCGCCTGGACGGTGCTGCGTTCCTACGACTGGTACTGGTCGGGCACCGACGCGTGGCGCGACTACATGCACTTCGACACCGGGTACCCGTCGCGGCCCAAGGCGGGCTACGCCACGACCCCGGACGGAGACGACCTCCTGCACGGCACCCTGCGCTGAGGCGTCGCGCCGTCGACGCGACCGTCGACAGTGCTCGTCGACAGTGCTCGTCGACCCGAGTGGGCTCGACGCGGAGGCATGCCACAGGTAAGGGTGGGGCATGAGCAGCGGCCTCGACGCAGACCACACCTTCGACGTCATCGTCATCGGGCTCGGCCCCGGCGGCGAGCACGTGGCCGGCACCCTCGCCGAACGCGGGCTGCGCGTCCTCGGCGTCGACCGTCGCCTCGTCGGCGGCGAGTGCCCCTACTGGGGATGCATCCCGTCGAAGATGATGATCCGTGCTGCTGACGCCCTCGCCGAGGCGCGGCGCGTCCCGGACCTCGCGGGCAGCATCGGCCAGGTCAGTCCCGACTGGGGGCACGTGCACCGGCGCATCCGCGACGAGGCCACCGACGACTGGGACGACAAGGTCGCCGTCGACCGCCTCGTCGGCAAGGGCGCCACGTTCGTCCGGGGGACCGGAGTCATCACCGGGTCCGGCCGGGTCGCCGTCGACGGCACCGCGTACACCGCGACCACCGGGATCGTCGTCAACACCGGCACGACCCCAGCGATCCCGCCCATCGAGGGCCTCGCGGACGTGCCCTACTGGACCAACCACGAGGCCGTCGAGGCCGCCGAGCTGCCGGCCTCGCTCGTCGTGCTCGGTGGCGGCGCCATTGGCTGCGAGCTGAGCCAGGCCATGGCCCGCTTCGGCACGAGCGTCACCGTCGTCGAGGCGGCCGACCGGCTCCTCGCCCTCGAGGAGCCCGAGGCGTCGGCGAAGGTGGCGGAGGTGTTCGAGGCCGAGGGCATCACGGTGCACACCGGCGTCGGCGCCACCAAGGTCGAGCGGCACGACGCCGGCGTCCGCGTCAGCCTCGAGGACGGCACGCACGTCGACGCCAACCGGATCCTCGTGGCCACCGGCCGGCGCCCCGACGTCACCGGCGTCGGGCTGCACCACGTCGGTGTCGCCGAGGACGCACGCTTCGCCCCGGTCGACGACGAGTGCCGCGTCGCCGACGGCGTCTGGGCCATCGGAGACATCACCGGCAAGGGCGCGTTCACGCACGTGTCGATGTACCAGGCTGCGGTCGTCGTCCGCGACGTCCTCGGCGACGACGGGCCGCCCGCGGAGTACGCGGCGCTGCCCCGGGTCACCTTCACCGACCCCGAGGTCGGCGCGGTCGGCCTCACCGAGGCGCGGGCCCGCGAGCAGTACGACACGGTGCAGGTCGGCGTGACACCGCTCGGCGAGACGACGCGGGGCTGGATCGCCAAGGCCGACGGCCTCATCAAGGTGGTGGCCGACGCCGACAGCGGGCTGCTCGTGGGCGCGACCGTCGTCGGCCCTGCGGGTGGCGAGCTCCTCGGGGCGCTCGCGGTGGCGGTCCACGGCAAGGTCCCCGTCACCCGGCTCCGCTCGATGATCTACGCCTACCCGACGCTGCACCGTGGCATCGAGGAGGCGCTCGGCCGGCTCGCCTGACGGGGTCGACGAGGGCGGGTGCGGTCGACGGTCCGCCGGTGGACCCACGACGGCTCGGGTGCGGGGCCGTCGGAGACGCCCGGCTTCGGACGCTACGGTGAGGCCATGCCCCAGCGCCTGCTCGCCCTCGACCTCGACGGGACGACCCTCAGCCACATGGGCGAGCTGTCGCCCCGTGTCCGCGAAGCCGTCCGGGCCCTGCCGGAGGAGGTCAGGGTCGTCGTGGCCACCGGACGCTCGATCCTCGCGACGACCCCGGTGCTCGAGGAGCTCGGGATCACCACCGGGTTCGCCGTCTGCGCCAACGGGGCCGTGACGCTCGAGCTCGACCCGGCCGCCGAGCACGGCTACCGAATCGTCGACACGGTGACCTTCGACCCGCGGCCCGTGCTGGAGAAGATGCGGGTCGCCCTTCCCGACGCGCTCATCGCCGTCGAGGAGCTCGGCGTCGGGTTCAAGGTCAGCCGGTACTTCCCGGACGGTGAGCTCATGGGCGAGTCGCGCGTGGTGTCGTGGGACGAGCTCGTCGAGCACCCCGTGACCCGTGTGACGCTGCGTCAGCCCGAGGCCAGCGCCGAGGAGTTCATGGAGATGGTCGAGCGGGCCGGCCTGCACGGCGTGTCCTACGCCGTCGGCTGGTCCGCCTGGCTCGACATCAACCCCGAGGGCGTGTCCAAGGGGTCCGCGCTCGAGCTCGTCCGGCGCAGCCTCGGCATCGAGCCGATCCACACCATCGCCTGCGGCGACCAGCGCAACGACCTCGAGATGCTGCACTGGGCGGCCTGGGGCGTCGCCATGGGCAACGCTCCCGACCAGGTCAAGGCCGTCGCCGACGAGGTGGCCGGTCACGTCGACGAGGACGGCCTCGTGCCCGTGCTCGAGGCGGTGAGTGCCGCGGTCAGGGACGGCGTCCCGTTCCGCGACGGCGTGCCCTCCGGGGCCACTGCACGTCTCGAGCTGTGACGCGCTCGCGCGGCCGGCGAGGCACGACGAGAATTCTCCCGGGTCGTGTCGAGACCGTCGGCCGCCGTTCGACGCAAGGGTGAGAGCAGGCGCACCGCCTGCACCGACCGAAGGAGACACCGTGCGTTTCATGATCATCGTCCCGGCCAACGCGGACTCCGAGCAGGGCCGCACCGGCACCGTCCAGCAGTTCGCGGACATGCAGGCCTACAACGAGCAGATGCTCCGCGCCGGCGTCTTCGTCGCGGGTGAGGGCCTGCACCCCACGAGCCGCGGGGCCCGCGTCACGTGGGCCGACGGCGAGTGGTCGGTGACCGACGGCCCGTTCGCCGAGGCCAAGGAGCTCATCGCCGGGTTCACCATCATCGAGGTGTCCTCCCGCGAGGAGGCCCTCGAGTGGCTCAAGAAGTGGCCGGCGTCATGCGCGCCCGACCCGGGCCTGCACCTCGAGCTGCGCCAGGTCTATGCGCCCGAGGACTTCGGCGAGGAGTTCACCGCCGAGATGCGCGAACGTGAGGAGCGCATGCGCGAGGAGGCCGCCCGCAACGCGGCCCGCGGCTGACCTGCGGTCCGGGTGGTCACCACGGGACGCGTCCCTGAGGGCGTGATGCGCCGCGACCGCTACGTCACTGCTCAGTCAGAGTGAGCAGTGACGTAGCGGTGGTGGGTGTCCACCTGCCGGGTCGCGGGGCACCGGGAGGCCCCCGGAGTCGATGCGGCGTGCGAGAGTGGCCCGGTGGCCGTGACGACCCAGCCCCACCCGGGCGAGCCGAGTCCTGACGAGGTGCGTCGCACCCTCGAGGCCGTGTGGCGCATGGAGGCCGCCAAGGTGACCGCCGTCGTGGCGCGCGTCGTCGGCGACATCGGCCTGGCCGAGGACCTCGCGCAGGACGCGTTCGTGCAGGCCCTCGAGCAGTGGCCACGTGACGGTGTGCCCGACAGGCCGGGGGCCTGGTTGACGCAGACCGCCCGCCGCCGGGCCGTCGACCGGATCCGCCGTGACGTCAACCTCGCCCGCAAGCTGCAGCAGGTCGGCCACGCCGAGGAGCTGCGGGTCGCCGACCTCGCCGAGGCCGACTTCGACGCCGCGCTCGAGGACATCGACGACGACGTCCTGGGCCTCATCTTCGCCGCCTGCCATCCCGCCCTCACCGCCCAGGCCCGGATCTCCCTGACGCTGCGGATGATCGGCGGCCTGACGACGCGCGAGATCGCGCGGGCGTTCCTCACCACCGAGACGACGATCGGCCAACGCATCTCGCGGGCGAAGCGAACCCTGAGCCAGGACGGCGTCACCGTCGCCGTGCCGTCCGGGTCCGAGCTGGCGCCCCGGCTCGCGTCCGTGCTCGAGGTCGTCTACCTCGTCTTCAACGAGGGGTACGCCGCGACGTCCGGGCGCGACTGGGTCCGCGGCGACCTCATGGAGGAGGCCATCCGTCTCGGGCGCGTCCTGGCGGCGCTCGCGCCGCGTGAGGCCGAGGTCCACGGGCTGCTCGCCCTCATGGAGATCCAGGCCTCGCGCACCCGCGCGCGGATCGGCCCCGACGGCGAGCCGGTGCTGCTCCTCGACCAGGACCGCACCGCGTGGGACTGGGCCCTGATCCGCCACGCGCTCGCAGCCCTCGACCGGGCCCTCGCCCTCGCCGCCGCACCGGGCACCGACGGTGCCGCCCCCTCCGGACCGGGTCCCTACCTGCTCCAGGCGGCGATCGCCGCCTGCCACGCCCGGGCCCGCACGGCCGAGGAGACCGACTGGGCGCAGATGGTCGCTCTGTACGAGCAGCTCGCGGCGCTCCGTCCCTCGCCGGTCATCGACCTCAACCGCGCCGTCGCGCTGTCCTACGCCGCCGGTCCCGAGGCCGCCCTCGGCGTCGTCGACGAGCTGGTGGACGCCGGCGCGCTGGCCGACTACCACCTTCTCCCGAGCGTCCGGGGGGACCTCCTCCTGCGCCTGGGGCGGGGCGAGGAGGCCAGGGCCGAGTTCGCGCGCGCGGCCGACATGGCCCAGAACGAGGCCGAGCGCACGCTGCTTCGACGACGGGCCGCCGTGGACGACTGACCCAAACCGTCACGGGCACCGGTGCATGAGGACTACCGTCGGAAGACCCTGCACCGACGACGACCGTCGACCGGGTCCGCCACGGAGGGAGGCCGCACGTGGCCCGCACCGAGGGCCGGGGCGCCACCCGGCACGCGACCGGCACGAAGTCCGACGTCGAGCACTGGGAGTCCGGCCGATCCACGACACGACCCGGCCGCGGGCCCTTCGAGAACGCCTACACGCGCGGCATCACCGAGGAGCTGCCGCGACCCGCCGTCCGCAGCCGCGCCCTGCCGCCGATGCCGTTCGTGCTGCACGGCGCGGTGGTCACGCCCGAGGGTGCCTGGTCCAGCGGCTACCTCACCGTGGCCGACGGCGTGGTGGCACGGGTCTCGAGGCGCAAGCCGGGCGACCTGCCGGTGCAGGAGACGGACGGCGTCATCCTGCCCGGCCTGCTCGACCTGCACGGCCACCCCGAGTTCAACGTCTTCGCCGCCTGGGAGCCCCCGAAGCTCTTCGCCAACCGGTACGCGTGGCGGCGCTCGACGCCGTACCAGCAGCTCGTCCGGGACCCGCAGAACGTCCTGCTGACGCGCGTGCCGCCGGGGACGGAGACCCGGTACGCGGAGGTACGCGCGCTCGTCGGCGGCGTCACCGGCATCCAGGGCGCGTCCGGCGCGAGCACGGCGACCGCTGAGCCGCTCGTGCGCAACGTCGACCAGTGGGCGTTCGGCGCGCACCGTGCGCGGTCGATGATCGACCTGCCGTCGGGCTCCTTCGGGCTGCCGACCTTCCAGCGCGTCATGGAGCGGATCGCAGCGGGTGAGGTCACCGCGTTCTACCTGCACCTGTCCGAGGGGCGACGTGGAGATGCCGTGAGCGCCAAGGAGTTCCGACACTTCCTCGACCTCGGCGGCGCCACCCCGGCGACGAACATCATCCATGGCAGTGCCCTCTCGGCGGACGACCTGCGCACGGTCGCGGCGGCCGGGTGCCGGCTCGTGTGGTCGCCCCAATCGAACCTGCGCCTCTACGGCGAGACGACCCTGGCGGGTGAGGCGCTCGCGGCGGGCATGCCGGTGGCGCTCGGGGCCGACTGGCTGCCGTCGGGCTCGACGAGCCTCCTCGCCGAGATGAAGGTCGCGCGCCGCGAGCTGGCCCAGCAGGGACACCCGCTGGCCGCGGCGGACCTCGTCGCGATGGTGACGTCGGTGGCCGCCCGCGTCGCCGGGCTGGACGAGCACCTCGGCGCGCTGGCGGAGGGCCGGCCGGCCGACCTCGTCGTCCTCGAGCGCCACCACGCCGACCCGTACGAGAACGTCTGCCTCGCGGACCCATCGTGGGTCGAGCTCGTCTGCATCGGGGGCGACGTCACCTACGCTCGCGCCGACTGGTTCGCCTCGCTCTCCGGCGCGGCCCAGGGAACGACGATCGAGGACCTCACCGCCTGGGGCAAACCGATGCGGCTCGACACCGGTTTCCAGGGCGGCGCCGACGTGCCACCGCTGTCGACGGTGCGTGGTCTGCTCACCGACGCCTACCCCGCGGTGGGGCCGATCTTCGCCTGACCCCACTCAGGCGACGAAGATGCAGAACGGGTGACCGGCGGGGTCTGCGAAGACGTAGAGGGGCTCGTCCTCGTCGTCGGACCGGTCGAGCAGGATCGTCGCGCCGAGCCCCACGGCCCGGTCGCGCTGACGCCCCAGGGCGGGCAGGTCGTCGACCGTCATGTCGAGGTGCGACATCTGGCGCTGGCGTGCCGGGTCGGGGCCGTCGGCGCTCCACACCGGTGGCTCGTACGCGGCGACCTGCTGGAAGGCGAGACCCCGCCCACTGCGGGCGGCGTCCGGCTCGGGCCGCAGCACGAGCCAGTCCTCGCCGTTCGGATCCGGCTGACCGGCCGGTGGCAGCTCGTCACCCGGGCGGTAGGCGTAACCGAGCAGCTGCCGGTAGAACTCGGCGAGGGCCCGCGCGTCCGGGCAGTCGAGGACGACCTGGCGGAGCATGGGGTAGTCGCTGACGTCGCGGTCCATCACCCGACCGTAGCCCGTGGCGGTGACGCCGACCCGCTGCAGCGGGCCCCGGGGGCGCGGCGCGGACGCCGGTCGGAAAGGGTCCGAACACGATCCGAACACGGTCCGGACCGTCGCCTGACCCCGGCCGGGCACCGTGGGTGCCATGACGAACGACATCCGCCGGACCACCGGCACGCTCCGAACCGTCCTGCAGCCGTCCGGCGCCGTCGCCGCCGCGGTGCTCCTCGCGGGCGGCCTCGCCCTGGGCGCCTGCTCCACGGGCGACGCTCCCGGTGCCGGCGGCACGGCTGTCGGCCTCGGTGCCGTGCAGGCACGGGCCTCCGGCGCCTCGGACGACGCGACGACTGCCGACCTGGTCGAGGCCGACCTGGTCGACGCAGCCCTGGGAGCGCCTGCGCCGGCGACGTCCGCGACCGCCGCGGACGCGCCCTTCGGCCAGGGCGACCGGCGCGGGCTCAGGGCCCGGCTGTTGCGCGCCCTCCACGCCACGTGGGTCACCGAGGGCCGGACCGGGCCGGTCACGCACCAGGCCATCCGGGGCGAGGTCACCGCGGCATCGAGCACATCGGTGACCGTCAGGGCCCGGGACGGCGTCTCGTCGACCTTCACCGTCACCGGCGACACGAGGGTCCGGGCCCGCGCGAACGGCACGGGCCACGACTCGTCGATGGCCGCAGTCCGCGTCGGTGACAAGGCGTTCGTCGTGGGTACCGGTGCGACGCGCCCGACGGCCGGTGTCGTCGTCTTCCGCCACGCCAACGCGACCCCGTCGACCACACCTTCCCCGGGCACGACGAGCTGACCCCTGCCCCGCCGCGACGTCGCGGTCAGGAGGCCACGGGCTCGTCGCGCGACGCGTCCGGGGCGTCCTCCTCGGCCGGTGCGTCCGACGCGTTGCGGGTGGCCGCATCGGCACGCCGCCTGGCCACGAGGCTCGTCAGGGTGACGACGGCGAGGATGCCGACGATGACGCCGAGCGAGGCGAGCGTCGGGATCTCGGGGACGCCGGGCCACACGGTGTGCCCCCAGTGGAGCACCAGCTTGGCACCGATGAAGGCCAGGATGAGCGACAGGCCGTGCCCGAGGTGCACGAGCGAGGACAAGGCGTTCTCGAGGACGAAGTAGAGCGCGCGCAGGCCGAGCAGCGCGAACGCGTTCGTCGCGAAGACGAGGTAGGGGTCGCCGGTGATGCCGTAGACGGCCGGGACCGAGTCGATGGCGAAGACGACGTCGGTGCCGAGGATCGCGACGGCCACGACGGCGAGCGGCGTCAGCCGGCGGCGCCCGCCGCGCCTGACCGACAGGTGCGTGCCGTCGTAGTCATCGGTGACCGGGTGGAAGCGGCGGACCAGCTTGACGCTGCGCAGGTTCGCGACGTCGATCTGGTGGTCGCCGTGCGACAGCGCGTCCCGGCCGACCTTGACGGCGGTGGCCAGCAGGATCGCGCCGAAGAGCAGGAAGGTCCACGAGAAGGTGGCGATCATCTGGGCGCCGACGGCGATGAAGACGCCCCGCAGCACGAGGGCGCCGGCCACCCCGATGAGCAGCACCCTCTGGCGCAGCTCGCGGGGCACGGCGAACGCCGACAGCAGGATGATGAAGACGAAGAGGTTGTCGACCGACAGCGACTTCTCCACGAGGTAGCCGGTGTAGTACTCGAGGCCCTGCGGCGAGCCGTACCGGGACCAGAGCCACGCGCCGAAGGCCAGCGGGATCGCGACGTAGAACGCCGACCAGGCAACGGCCTCGCGCATGCTGGGGTCGTGCGGCCGTCGGGTGATGACGAAGTCGACCGCGAACAGGGCCACGATGCCGAGGATCGTGGCGGTCCACAGCGTCGGCGTCCCGATGGACAGGGTGGTCGTCGCGGTGCTGGACACGGTGGTGGTCGCGGTGGCGGACACGGTCGCGGTGGCGGACACGGCGGTCGGCGGGGCAAGGGTGGTGAGCACGGTGGTCTCCTCAGAACGGACACGTGGCGGTTCGTCTGAGGTCTCCTCCACCGGCTGGCACCGGCTCCCGTCCGGGGCGGCTGGGCCGCCGTACTGACCGGAACGGGACGTGGAAGTACTCCCCTCGTGCACAAGGGTACGTGACGCGTCGACCGAAGCCCAAGACGCCGCCGCGCGTCACCCCGACGGCAGCGGCGGTCGCACCCGGTTCTCGGGAGGAGGCACCGGCGTCCCGTCCGGTCCCACAGCCGCGGGCAGCCGGAGCGTGAACCGGGCCCCGCCCTCGGCCGCGTGCCCGGCCTCGACGTGTCCGCCGAGCAGCTCGGAGAGGCGCCCGACGATGGCCAGGCCGAGGCCCGTGCCGACCGGCCGAAGGCCCCGGTAGCGCTCGTGCAGGACCGACGGCTCGAACGCGACGGCGAGGTCGTCGTCGGTGAGGCCGGGACCGCCGTCGCGCACCTCGACGACGTGGACGGCCCCGGGCCCCGGGAGGGCGGCACCTGCGACGGTCCCCTCGGTACGCACCTCGACGACGATCGGCCGTCCCGACGGCGTGACGCGCAGGGCGTTCTCGAGGAGCCCGTCGACGAGCTGCCGCAGCCGCCCCGCGTCGGTGAGCACGGGCGCCGCCCGAACCCTCGTCACGAGTGCGAACGGGACCCCCACCGCGCCGCACCGTGCCGACCACACCGCCTCCACCTCATGGCCCACGACGACGAGGTCGGTGGGCCGGGGGTGCAGGCTCGGCGCCTGCGCACCGAGCCGCGCCAGGTCGAGCAGGTCGCCCACGAGACGCTCGAGGCGACGCGACTCCAGCAGCACGACACCACCCACCCGCGCCGCGTCCTGCGGGGGCACGACCCCGCTCGCGAGCGACTCGGCGTACCCGGTGATCCCGGTGAGCGGCGTCCGCAGGTCGTGCGACACCGACAGGAGGAAGTCGCGCTGGCGTCCCTCCGAACGCGAGAGCGAGGCCGACAGCCTGTTGAGGGCGCTCGCCACCTCGGCGACCTCGTTCGGCCCCTCGACCGGGACCGTGACGTCGCGTCGACCGGCGGCCAGGGCGTGCGCGGCATCGGCGGTCCTGCGCAGCGGGCGCGCGAGCCGAGCGGCGAGGGCCGCACTGACGGCGACGGCGACGAGCGCGGCGATGGCGAGAGCCAGCAGGACGCGGCGGACCAGCCGGTCAGAGGCGGCCGTCGCGTCGGACCGGCGCTGGGCCAGCACGATGCCACCGGCGTCGGTCGGCCGTCCCTCCACGAGGACGGTCGTGCCGTCGAGCTCGTCCCGCCCCGACACCGGCCGCCCGGCGAGCAGCGCCGCGGTGCGGGCGGGCGTCAGCGCCGCACGGGCCAGACGGCTGGTCGAGACGACGGTCCCGCCCCGGCCGACGCTGGCCGACTCGACGCCGAGCGCCCCGAGGGTGCGGACCGCCCGGTTCTGCGCGACCCGCGCCACCTCGCCGGTGTCGGCGCGGGCGGCCGCCGCGTCGGCGATCCGGGCGAGGGTGGCGCGCGCCGAGTCCTCGGCGGAGGAGCGCGCCAGCCCGACCGCGAGGAGCCCGGCGAGCACGGCGGTGAGGACCGCGATGCCGACGGCGAGCTGCGTGATGCGCCGCGACAGCGAGGCGCCGTGCGAGGCGCCGTGCGAGGCGCTCACGGCGCGCGCTCGGCCGCGTAGCCGACGGACCGGACGGTGCGGATCGGGCTCGCCTCGCCGAGCTTCGCACGCACCTGCGCCACGTGGACGTCGACGGTCCGCCCACCCGCGGAGGAGCTGTAGCCCCACACCTCGCTGAGCAGCCGTTCCCGCGTGAAGACGACACCCGGGCGCCGCAGCAGATGTGCCAGGAGGTCGAACTCCGTTGCGGTCAGGGCGATCTGGCGGCCGTCGACGGTGACTTCGTGGCTCGTGAGGTCGACGCTGAGGGACCCGTGGCGCAGCACCTCCGGCGTGCCCGCGGTGCCGCGTGTCCGACGGAGGACACCGCCGAGGCGCGCGACGAGCTCGCGGGGGGAGAACGGCTTGGTCAGGTAGTCGTCGGCGCCCAGCTCGAGCCCCAGGACGCGGTCCACCTCGTCGTCGCGCGCCGTGACGAACAGCACCGGCGTCCAGTCGTTCTCGGCCCGCAGCCGCCGGCACACATCGATGCCGTCCATCGTCGGCAGACCGATGTCGAGGATCACCGCCGAGGGACGCATCCGGCGGACGGCGGCCAGGGCCTGCCCACCGTCACCGACGACCTCGACCCCGTAGCCGGCGGCGCGCAGGTTGAGGCGCAGGAGGTCGGCGATGGTCGCCTCGTCCTCGACGACGAGCACGAGGCCACGCCGTGCCGGTGCGTCGCTGCTCGGGGGTTGGGCCGTGGGCACGCTCGCAGCGTAGAGCCCGCCGGACGCGCCGGCGTCACGCCGACGTCAGGATCGTGTCAGGACCGGTCCGTGGCGTGCGCGGCCGGGTCGGTCGGTCCGCCCGCGAGCGGTCCGGCCACGGCGTCCGCACCGGCGTCCGCACCAGTGTCCGCACCGCTGCCCGGACCGCTGTCCGGACCGCTGCCCGGGCCCGGGGCTCGGCCACGACGCCGCAGGACGACCGCCGCGACGATGCCCCCGGCGAGGGCGAGGAGTCCGGCTGCCGCCCACCAGGACCCGGCCTCGGCCGCGATCCAGGCCTGGACGACCGCGAGACCCACGGTGGCGTAGAGCGTCGCCCACACCGCCGACCCGACCACCGCCGCCGGCACGTACCAGCGCAACGGCATCCGCATGACGCCGGCGGTCAGGTGCACCGCGGTCTGGACGCCGACCGTGAGGTAGGACAGCGTGACGGCCACGGGCCCGAGTCGTCGCAGCCACGCCTCGGCGCGCGAGGTCAGTTCGTTGTGCCTGCCACGGTAGCGACGCCACCCGGAGACGGCCCCACGGCCGACCCAGTACGTGCCGTTCGAGCGGACCATCGCGCTCGCGAACAGTGCGAGGAACGCCTGCCAGAAGGGCAGGGCGGCGATGGCGTCGAGCATGGCGCCACTCTAGGTGTCCCGCCGGCGGCACCGGTCCGGCTGTCGACCTCGGCGGCACGGCCTGCGCTTCGCGGCACGTGCCGCTCGGCCCCGGCCCGGCCCTGCCCCGAAGCGCGCACCGTGCCGCGAACCACCGAGGCGGTGGGATGCTTGGCCCTGCCATGTCGAACGCCAGCGCCCGCCCGAGTCACGACCTCGTCATCACCTCGCCCTCGAATCCGCGCCTCAAGTCCCTCCTCGGGCTGCGTCGGCGCCGGACCCGTGAGGAGACCGGCCGCACCCTCGTCGAGGGGTACGAGGAGATCGGGCTCGCGCTGTCGGCCGGGGTGCGACCCGCGTCGGTGTTCGTCTGCGAGGAGCTCTTCAGCCCCGCAGGGGTGGCCGGGTCCCAGCGCATCGGGGACCAGGCCGAGCTCATCGACCGGCTCCGCGACGACCGCGTCGAGGTCGTGCGGCTGGGTCGGGCCGCGTTCGAGAAGGTCTCCTACCGCGAGGGGCCCGACGGGCTGCTCGCCGTCGTCGACGCCGTGGGTCGGCCGCTCGGCGACCTGCGCGTCGACGGCCCGGACCACCTGACGCTGCTGTCGCAGGGCGTCGAGAAGCCCGGCAACCTCGGCGCGATGCTGCGCACGGCCGACGCGGCCGGCGTGGACGCCGTCGTGGCGGCCGACCCCGTCACCGACTGGGGCAACCCGAACGTCGTCCGTGCGAGCAAGGGCACGGTGTTCGCAGTGCCGGTGGCGGCCGCCCCGACCGCCGAGGTCCTCGCCTGGCTGCGGGCCAACGACGTCCGGCTCGTCGTCACGACGCCCGAGACCGACCTGCTGCACACGGACGCCGACTACACCGGACGCGTCGCCGTGGCCGTGGGCAGCGAGAAGCACGGGGCCGACGCGGCCCTGCTCGCGGCCGCCGACGTGCGGGTGCGCATCCCGATGCACGGCCGGGCCAACAGCCTCAACGTGTCGGTGGCGGCCGCCGTGGTCCTCTACGAGGCCGTCCGCCAGCGCACGCGGTGACGTCCGGTCTGCGTACGTGTGTGGCGCGTGTGGCGGTCGTGTGACGCCCGGGTAACGGCTCCTCGGGGGCCCTACCGACCGGGACAGGGGGTGGTCAAGAGCACCCCTCGGCGTGTGTCACGATGTTCTGTATGCGAGTTGACCACGTCTCCTATGCGGCCGAGGCGGGTGGCCTCAAGGCCACGGCCGAGCGCCTGTCGAAGCTCATCGGTGTGACGCCCGTCGACGGCGGGGTCCACCCGCGGTTCGGCACCCGCAACATCATCTTCCCGCTGGCCAAGGACCACTACCTCGAGGTCGTCGAGGTGCTGGACCACCCGGCGTCCGACAAGGCGCCCTTCGGCCAGGCCGTCCGGGCCCGCTCCGAGGCCGGCGGCGGCTGGCTCGGCTGGGTCGTCGCGGTCGACGACATCACCGTCGTCGAGAAGCGCCTCGGCCGCGACTCCGTGGAGGGCAACCGGCACCGTCCCGACGGTACCGAGCTCAAGTGGCGCCAGCTCGGCATCAAGGGCCTGCTCGCCGACCCGCAGGTTCCCTACTTCATCGAGTGGGACGACATGACGGTGCACCCGTCCGCCGGTTCCGACACGGAGGTGTCCATCGACAACCTCCAGATCGCCGGCGACCCGCGGCGCGTCCGCGAGTGGCTCGGCCCGGAGGACACGTTCGACAAGGGCGGCATCGACTTCACGTTCGTGGCGCCGCACGGCACGCCGGGGCTGCTCTCCGTCACCTTCGACACGCCCCGCGGCAAGGTCACCATCTGACCCGACGCCTGACCCGACGGGTCGGCTCGCACCTCGAAGAGGCCACCTCCCGCATCGCGGCAGGTGGCCTCTCGACGTGAGAGGAGCCCTGCTCCGAGGTCCTCCGGGGTTCTCCGGGGCCGGGTCGGGCCCGGGGGCGCAGCGGTCAGCGCGGGACGCGTCGCAGCCGCAGCGAGCTGACGACGACGAGCACCGAGGAGAGCGCCGTCGCCGCGCCGGCGACCATCGGGTCGAGCAGCCCGAACGCCGCGAGCGGGATCGCCACGACGTTGTACCCGAAGGCCCACGCCAGGTTCTGCCGGACGACGCGTAGCGTCGCCCGCGAGAGCGCGATCGCGTCGCCGGCGGCCGCCAGGTCCGGGCGCGCGAGGACGATGTCCGCAGAGGCCGTCGCGACGTCCGTGCCGGTGCCCATGGCGATGCCGAGGTCGGACTGGGCCAGCGCGGCCGCGTCGTCGACGCCGTCCCCGACCATCGCGACGACCCTGCCCTCGCGCTGGAGCGCGGTGACGACCTCGTGCTTGTCCGCCGGGAGGACCTCGGCGCGCACGTGGGCGGGGTCGATGCCGACCTGCTCGGCGATGCTTCGTGCGTTCGCGGCGCTGTCGCCGGTGAGCAGGTACGGGGTGAGGCCCAGGGCCTGCAACCGGGCCACGGCCGCGGGGGACGTGTCGCGGACGGTGTCCTCCACCGTGAGGGCCGCCTGGGCCACGCCGTCCCAGCCGACGTAGACCGTCGTCCCGGCGTGCGTCGCGGCGTGCTCGACGAGGGCCGGGTCGACCTGCTCGAACAGCACCGCCTTGCCGACGGTGACCTCGGTGTCCCTGATGCGCGCGGTGGCGCCCTCGCCGGGGTTGGCCTCGAAGTCGCGGATGCGGGGCAGGTCCAGCCTCGCCAGGCGGGCGCCGGCGACGATCGCCTGCGCGACGGGGTGCTCGCTGCCCTGCTCGACGGCGGCGGCCGCGACGAGGGCGGCCTTCTTCGACAGCCGCCCGCGCACGGCGATGCTGCGCAGCCGGAGCTCGCCGGTGGTCACGGTGCCGGTCTTGTCCAGCACGACGGTGTCGACGCGTCGGGTCGACTCGAGGACCTCGGGGCCCGTGACGAACGTGCCGAGCTGGGCACCGCGGCCGGTGCCGACGAGCAGGGCCGTCGGCGTCGCCAGGCCGAGCGCGCGGGGGCATGCGATGAGGAGCACCGTCACCGCGACCCCGAGCGAGGGACCGACGTCGTGGCCGGTGAGCAGCCAGCCGACGAGCGTCGCCGCGGCGACCCCCAGCACGACGGGCACGAGGACGGCCGACACCCGGTCGGCGAGGCGCTGCCCACGCGTCCTGCCGGTCCGGGCGTCCTCGACGAGGCGGTGGATGCGGGCGAGCATCGTGTCGGCACCGACGCGTCGGGCCTCGACGACGATGCGCCCGGTCGTGCTGACCGAGCCGCCCGCCACCTCGCTGCCGGGCCCCACGTCGACAGGGGAGGACCCACCGGTGACGAGGCTCGCGTCGACGGCGCTCGACCCGTCGAGCACGACGCCGTCGGTGGCGATCGTCTCGCCGGGTCGGACGATGAGCTGGTCGCCGACGGCGAGCCGCGCGACGGGCACCCGGACCTCACTCGTCGTCCGGGTGGTCGGGTCGATGCGCAGCACCGACGCGTCGCGGGCGCCGGCGTGCAGCAGCGTCGTCAGCGCCTGCCGGCCGGGCTCCCGGGCGCGGGCCTCGAGGAGACGCCCGCCGAGCAGCACGGTCGTGACCACGGCCGAGGCGTCGGCGTACAGCGCCCGCCCACCGGCGAGGGCGGCGACGAGCGAGTAGCACCATGCGGTGAGGACGCCGAGCGACACGAGCGAGTCCGCCGTCGGAGCGAGGCGGCGCGCGTCGACTGCGGCGAGGCGGTGGAAGGGCCAGGCGCACCACAGCACCACCGGCGCCGCCAGCACCAGCTGGAGCCATCGGCTCCACGTCGGTCCGGGAGCGAGCACCGCCAGCGCGAGCACCGGCACCGTGAGGAGCATCGCGAGGACCAGCCGTGGACGGAGGACGGCACGTGTCGGCGAGCCGTCGAGGTGGCTCCCGTCAGGCGCCCGAGCGTCGTCGTGGGGCCCGGCGGAGGAGGCCGTCGGTTGCCCGTCGAGCGCGCGGCCGGGCGTCCCGGGGTCGGGGGCTGCACCGGTCCTCGAGCGGCGGGCTGCCTCCGCGGCGCGCAGCTTCTCGAGCAGCGCGCCCGCGGCCGGACGCCGGTCGAGCGGGCGCGCGCCGTAGCCGGTCCGCTCGACCTCGGCGACGATGTCCGCGACGGTGAGCGGGGCGGAGTAGGTGACGAGCGCCTTCGCGGTGGCGAGGTCGACGGTGGCCGACTCGATGCCGTCGAGTCGGCTCAGCGTGCCCTCGATGCGGGCCGGGCACGAGGCGCGCGTCATCCCGCTGATCGCCAGCCGGACCTCGTCCGGTCGCTGCGGCCGCGGGGGCGACTGACGCTCGTCGGTGCTCATCGGCTCACCACGTCACCGCAGCGTGTACCCGGCCTCGACGACCGCGGCCTCGACGGCGGCCGGGTCGAGGGGTGCGTCGCTGGTGATGGTGACGGGGGAGTCGGAGCCGGCGTGCAGGTCGACGTCGACGCCGGTGACGCCGGGCACCTCCGACAGCTCCTCGGTGACGCTGGCGACGCAGTGGCCGCACGTCATCCCCGACACGGTGATGGTCGTGACGGTCTGGCTCATCGTGGTTCCTCCGATCGGTTCGGTGGTTCGGGTGTTCCGTTGGTTCGGCGGGTTCGGCGGGTTCGGCGGGTCCGGCGGTCCGGCGGTCTGGCGGTTCGGCTGCGCCCGAGGCGTGACGACGTCGGCCGCCTCACGCACCATCTCACCTGCGCCGGCCCCGGGCGGTGTTCCTCGCCGTCATGTCGCGGCATCGAGGTACGCGGCGACGAGGCGTCTGGGTGCGCGAGCGAGCCAGGCGTCGGTGACGACCTCTCGCAGCTCGGCCACCGTTAGGCGTCCGAGATCACGTTCGAGCAGGAGGACGGCGTTGTACCCGTTCCAGTGCGGCGTCGTGAACCACGGCGACGCCGGGTCGGAGACCATCGCCAGCTTGTCCTCGGCCGTGCAGTGGAAGGCGAGGACGTCGGTGTAGCGCTCGCCCGTCTCGGGGTCGGTGGCGTCCTTGCGCGGCCCGCGGGCGAAGACGAAGGTCCTGCCGCCGACGAGGTAGGCCGGTCGGTCACCGTCCGACGGCTCGCGGGTCACCTCGGGCAGGGCGAGCGCGATCTCGTCGATGTCGGCCAGCCTGGCCCTGCGGGAACGCGCCATGCCTCAGCACGGTAGCCCGCGCACCCGGACCCGCAACACACCGAGCAGTCGTCAACCCGTCACGGGTACTCCAGCTGCGGTTGGCAGCTGCTCGGTGTGTTGCGGGTCGGTGCGGGTGGGTGTCAGGCGAGGTAGTCGTCGACGAGGCGGGCTGCCAGGGCGGTGTAGGTCTGCGGGGTGAGGTCGAGGAACCGCGCCTCGACGTCGGCGGGCAGGCCGAGGCCGCGGACGAACTCGCGCACCTCGTCACCGCCGACGCGTCGTCCGCGGGTCAGCTCCTTGAGCCGCTCGTAGGGCTCCTCCATGCCGGGGACGCCCTGGGCGCCGAGTGCCCGCATCGCCGACTGGATCGGCTCGCCGAGCACCTCCCAGTTGGCCTCGAGGTCGGCGGCCATGCGCTCGGGCACGGCGTCGAGGCCGGCAAGCCCCCGGGACACGTTGTCGACGGCGAGCAGGCTGTGCCCGAAGGCCGTCCCGATGTTGCGCTGCATCGAGGAGTCGGTGAGGTCGCGCTGGAGGCGGCTCTGCACGAGGGTCCCGCCGAGCACGTCGAGCAGGGCGTTGGAGACCTCGAGGTTGGCCTCGGCGTTCTCGAACCGGATCGGGTTGACCTTGTGCGGCATCGTGCTCGACCCGACGGTGCCCTGGCCGCGCACCTGGGCGAAGTAGCCCATGGAGATGTAGGTCCACACGTCGGTGCACAGGTTGTGCAGGATGCGGTTGAAGCGGGCGACGTCGGCGTAGAGCTCGGCCTGCCAGTCGTGGCTCTCGATCTGGGTCGTCAGCGGGTTCCACGTCAGGCCCAGGCCCTCGACGAACGACCGCGACACGGCCGGCCAGTCGACGTCGGGCAGGGCCAGGGCGTGGGCGCCGAACGTGCCCGTGGCGCCGTTGAACTTGCCGAGGTACTCCTGGCCGCCGATGCGGCGCAGCTGCCGGCCGAGGCGGTGGGCGAGGACGGCGAGCTCCTTGCCCATCGTCGTCGGGGTCGCCGGCTGGCCGTGCGTGTGGGCGAGCAGCGGGACGTCCTTGAGCTCGCGCGCCATCGCGGCCACCTGCTCGACGAGCGCCCGCGCCCGCGGCAGCCACACCTGCTCGACGGCGCCCTTGACCATGAGCGCGTAGGACAGGTTGTTGATGTCCTCGCTCGTGCAGCCGAAGTGGACCAGCTCGGCGAGCCCCCGGTCCTCGGCGGCCGGCGCGATGTCGGCGAGGCGGCGCTTGAGGAAGTACTCGACGGCCTTGACGTCGTGGACGGTGACCCGCTCGATCTCGGCGAGCTCGGCCACCTCGTTGGGACCGAAGTCCTCGACGACCGAGCGAAGCCGACGGGTCTCGTCGTCGCTCAGCTTGCGCACGCCGGGCACGACTCCGTGGCTCGTCTGGTGGATCAGCCACTCGACCTCGACCCGGACCCGCTCGCGGTTGAGCGCGGCCTCGGACAGGTGGTCGACGAGCGGTGCCACCGCGCCGCGGTAGCGGCCGTCGAGCGCGCCGAGGGCGATGGGCGGGGTCGCGTCAGCGAGGGAAGCCATGGCCCCCATCCTCCCAGAGCGGGAACCGTGCCCCGACCGCCGTCTCAGCCGATCCCGGCCTCGGCCGGGCGACATGCCAGCCGGGCGAGCGCGTCAGCCGGGCGACGCGTCGGGGGCGGACGCGTCGGGGGCGGACGCGTCGGGGGCGGACGCGTCGGTGCGCGAGGACGGCTCGGGCAGCTGCATGACCGAGAAGGTCTCGCCCTGCGCCCCGGCGACGACGGCCATCCGGCCGTACGGGCTGTCGAACGCCGGCTGCACGACGCTGCCCCCGAGGCTCGTGACCCGGGCGGCAGCGGCGTCGCAGTCCGCGACGGCGAAGTAGACCATCCAGTGCGAGGACACCTCGGCGGGCGCCTCTGCCGGGATGGCGCCGATGCCGGCGACCGGCTGACCGCTCTCCTCGATCGTGGCCACGGAGTAGCTGAACCCGCCCTCGCCGATCTCCTCGAGGCGGTAGCCGAGGACGTGACTGTAGAAGGCCCGGCTGGCGGAGTAGTCGCGACTCATCGACTCGGCCCAGCACAGGGATCCAGGCTCGCCGACGAGGTCGGCGCCGGTGTGCGTGCGCGCCTGCCACAGCCCGTACGCGGCACCGGCCGGGTCGGCGCCGACGGCGATCCGGCCGACGTCGAGCACGTCGACCGGTCCGAGGAAGAAGATGCCCCCGGCCGCGAGCGCGAGCTCAGCCGTGGCGTCGACGTCGTCGGTCGCGAGGTAGACCGTCCACACGTCCCGCTGGCCGGGGTCCTGCGGGTCGCGCGCCATGAGACCGGCCACGACGTGGTCGTCCTTGCGCGCCATGACGTACCCGCCGGCCTCGGGCGGGAGGTCCTCGAACGTCCACCCGAACAGCGCGCCGTAGAAGTCGCGGGCACGGGCCACGTCACCGACCAGGACGTCGGCCCAGCACGGCGTTCCGGGGGCGAAGCTGTCCTCGTGGACGGGCACGGTCTTCCTCCTGCAGGTCGGTGGTCGATGGGGCGTCAGTCGAGGTCGGGCACGAGGAGGGAGAAGACCTCTCCCTCGGGACCCGCCAGCACCGCCCCGAGGCCGTAGGGCCCGTCGAACGGTCCCTGCACCAGCGTCGCACCCAGCTCGACGGCGCGCGCGGCGGAGGACTCGACGTCGTGCGTCGCGAACGAGGCCACCCAGTGCGGCGGGATCTCGGCGGGCCACTCGGCGTCGATCTCGGCCAGCCCGTAGGCCGGGTTGCCGTCACCGGTGTGCGCGGTCGACCACCGGGGCCCGCCCGGCTCCGTCTCGTCGGTGAACTCGTGGCCGAAGACGCCGAGGTGGAACCCCTGGACCCGGTCGTAGTCGCGGGTCAGCAGCTCGTTCCACGTCAGAGACCCGGGCTCGTCGAGCAGGCCGGACCCCGGCAGCTCGCCCGGCTCCCAGACGCCGAAGTACGCGCCGCCGGGATCCACGGCCACGAGGGTGCGGGACAGCGCGCCGAGGGGCACCGGCCGGCCGAGGACGCGTCCGCCGTGGGCCTGGACCGCCGTGGCGGCCACGTCGATGTCCCCCACACGCAGGTACGTCGTCCACTGGCTCGGCACGCGCGCGTTCGCCGGCTTGCGGCTCAGGCCCGCGACGGGCTGCCCGCCGAGGAGCGCCATCGTGTAGCCACCGGTGGCGGGGTCGCCGCTCAGCCACGTCCAGCCGAAGAGGTCGGCGTAGAACTGCTTGGCGCGGGGCACGTCGGTCGTCAGCAGGTCGACCCAGCAGGGCGACCCGTACGGGTAGTCGGGCACGGTCGGGCTCAGGTCTCGTGTCGGTCAGGTGAGGGGATGGGCGTGCTGGCTCGCCAGCGTGGCCCTGACATGGTCGAGGATGCCATGGCAGGCGGCCTCGACCTCGGCGAAGCACCGGGCGAAGTGCTCGTCGCCGCCGTACCAGGGGTCGCTCGTCTCCAGCGTGCCGGCCTCGACGGCGGTGGGGTCGAACTCGCGGACCAGCCGGATCTTGCGGCGGTTGGCGGATGTTCCGGCCAGCCGCTGGAGGGTGCGCACGTGCCCCTCGTCGGAGGCGAGCACGAGGTCCAGGTCGTCGAACTCCTCGGGGTCGAACTCGCGGGCCCGGTGGTGCGAGCCGTCGTAGCCGTGCTGGGCGAGGACGGCGACGGTGCGCGGGTCGGCGTGCTCCCCGACGTGCCAGTCACCCATGCCGCTCGAGCTGACCCGGACGTCGTCGGCCAGCCCCGCCTCCTCGACGAGGGACTGGAGGATGACGTGCCCCATCGGCGACCTGCAGATGTTGCCACTGCACACGAAGGTGACGTGGAGGGGGCGCGCGAGCATGCTGCCCATTGAACACCGCAGACTCGCGCCCGGTGCCCGAAGTGCGCAGATTGGCCCGCTTGTTCCGGAGGGCGGCTCGTGAGGGGCGCCGGGCTGGTTCGCGCGCTCCTGTGGCGGCCGCGCGGGGCTGCGTCGAGGCATTCACCGACCGAGCGCGGCCGATGCCCGGCCCCCGGCCGGCCTCACGCGCCGCGGCCGGATTCCCGCCCCGCCTCCACGACGTTTCGCGCGCTTCTGACGTGGGCGCGCAACATATCGCGCGCGCGGACACCGGATGGCGCGCCCCTGTCCTGCTCCACGCCACGGTTCGCGCGCTTCGGACAGAAGCGCGCGAAACATCTCCGGGGGGTGGGGGTCGGGACGGTCTCCGGTGGCGCGTGCGGCGTGCTGTCGGTGGTCGGTGCCACGGTGTGGCCATGACGACGACCCGCCCCGCAGCCCAGGCTCCCGAGGACCTCGAGGCCCTTCTCGCCGCCGCCGTCGCCAGCGCCGACCTCGACGCGGTGGCCGCCCTTCACGCGCCCGACGCGGTCGTGAGCCTGCCGGGTGGGCGGGAGGCGGCGGGCCGCGACGCGGTACGCGCGGCGTACGCTGCGGCGCTCGATGCGGGGGCGCTCGTCGACACCGCGCTCGGTGCGGCCTCGACCCGCGCAGTCGTGTCCGGCGCGCTCGCGATGACGACCTCGACCTGGTTCGACGGCACGGTCCGCACGCAGGTGGCGCGCCGGGAGCCGGACGGCACGTGGGTGTGGACGCGGGACGGCTCCCGGCTGCGCGACATCGCCGCGTGCCTTCCGGTCGCCGGCACCGACACGTCGGTGGCGTAGCGTCGGGCGGGTGAGGGCAGGACCGGGGGAGCGCGGCACCGACGAGCACGAGGACCGTCGCCTGACCGACACGACCAGGAGCACCCCCACCCACGCGAACGCCGGCGGAGACGCCGCGGATGGCGACAGGGCAGGCAGCGGGCCGGACAGCGGGCCGGGCAGCGGGCCGGACAGCGCGCCGGGCAGCGGCGCCGACCCCCGGGCAGGCCTGCCCGCGAGCCAGGACGTCGACCCCTCCGGCAGCCTTGGGCCACAGCATCGGTCGCACCTCGTCGACCTGACACCGCTGCGTGTCAGCCCGGCGTTCGCGCGCCTCTGGTTCGGCAACGCCCTCGCCGGCATCGGCACGTTCGTCACGAGCACCGCCGTCGGCCTGCACATCTACGACCTGACGCAGTCGACCTTCATGGTCTCGCTCGTCGCCTGGTTCTCTCTCGTCCCGATGGTCGTCGCGGGGCTCTACGGCGGGGCGGTCGCCGACCGGTTCGACCGGCGCACCGTGGCGATCACGGCATCGACCGTGGCCTGGGTCTCGACGGTCACGCTCGCGTCGGTGGCCTGGCTGCACCTCACCCACGTCTGGGTCTTCTACGTCATCACCACCGTCAACGCCGTGGCGGCGACGATCGCGTCGGCCACGCGCCAGGCGATCACGCCGCGACTGCTGCCGAGGGAGCTGCTGCCGAAGGCCGCCGCGCTCATGGGCATCTCGGCCGGTGTCATGGTGACGGTGGGGCCGGGCCTCGCGGGCGTCCTCGTCGCACGGGCCGGCTACGCCTGGACCTACACCGTCGACGTCGTCCTCTTCCTCGCCGGGTTCTTCGGCCTGTGGACGCTGCCGCGGATCCGGCCCGAGGGTGACCGGCCGGTCGTCGGCGGCATCGGGTCGGTCCTCGAGGGACTCGCGCACCTGCGCCGGGCGCCGAACGTCCGCATGAGCTTCGTCGTCGACATCATCGCCATGACGTTCGGTCAGCCGATGGTGCTCTTCCCCGCCGTCGGTGCCGTCGTCATCGGCGGCGGCTCCGTCACGGCCGGCCTGCTGCTCGCGTCCTTCGCCGTCGGCGGCATCGTGTCGAGCCTCGGCTCCGGACGGGTCACCGGCCTGCGCTGGCAGGGCGTGGCGATCCGCAACGCCATCGTCGTTTACGGACTCGCGGTGCTCGGCCTCGGCCTGGTGCTCGCGACGACGACGCTCGGTGGGCACGCGGTGGCCTCGCGCGACTTCGGCGACGTCGACCGGTTCGCCCTGACGCTCGCGATGCTGTGCCTCGCGGTCGCCGGTGGTGCCGACAACGTCAGCGCGATCTTCCGGCAGTCGATCCTGCAGTCCGCGGTGCCGGACCACCTGCGCGGCAGAACCCAGGGCGTCTTCACCGTCGTCGTCACCGGCGGGCCGCGCCTCGGGCAGATGCTCGCGGGCACGCTCGCGACGCTGACGGCCACGTGGGTGCCGCCCGTCGTCGGCGGGGTCCTCGTCGTCGCCCTCGTCGTCCTCGCCGTGGCGCGGGTCCGCTCGTTCCGCGAGTACGACGCGCTCGACCCACGCCCCTGACCGACGCGTGCCCCCCGGAGCGATACGACGTCGGCCCAGACGGGCGCCGTCTCCGCAGGAGTGCGCCCTTGCCCCAGGGGTGCGCCGTGCACGGCGCATCCCTGGGCAAGGCGCGCACTCCCGGGGTCGACGCGCACTCCTGGGACGGACCGCGTCGGCCCGTCGCTTGTACCGGGTCAGCCGAGGAGCTCGTCGAGGCGGGCTCCGACCCGAGCCACGAGGTGCGGTGCGTCCGGCGCCGTCACGGGGTCGGCGACGACGGTGACGCCGAGGCGCCCGGCGTACGAGAGCACGTCGAAGGTCGCCGTCGTGTTGCCCGGGGTGACCGCCACCGGGATGATGCGGCTCACCTCGCAGCCGCCGAGCCGGACGCTCTGCGCGGGCCCCCGGACGTTCGTGACGAACGTGGTGACGAGCCGCTGGCGCTCGATGAACCACCGGAAGAGGCCGACTCGCGCGAGGAACCTGAACACCAGTCCGAGCGGAGCCGCCGACGCGGCCCGCGGCCGGTTGCGCTGAGCGAGGGACTGGGCGTGCACCCGTTCGAGGCGCGCTCGCGCGTCGGCTCCCGTGCCGGGCACCCGGAACGGCACGACGCCGCTCGCGTTGCCGAGGTCGCGCGCGGTGGTGCTCGGGCGCGCGGAGTACGGGACCGAGACGACGATCTCGTCAGCGCCTTCGCCGCGCCCCTCCAGCACGTCGACAAGAGCTCCCGCCACGGCGACCAGGACGAGGTCGTTCACGGTGGCCCCGAGACGGTGGGCCGCCGACAGCACCAGGTCGAGTGGACGGTCCACGACGCCGATCCGACGCGTCGGACCGGTCGGCCGGTTGAGCGAGGTCCGCGCGACGAGCCGCGGAGGCCGGGCGCCGACGCCGAGGTCGCGCAGCCCCGACGCCGTGACGCGGATGCGCCGTGCCAGCCTGCCGACGAGCCCACGCATCGCGGTCCGACGCATCCGCGAAGCGGCCGTCAGGTCGTGCCGGGACGGCCACGGTGCGCGCCGGCCCGCACCGGTCTCGCTTCCCGTGCCACCCCCCGCGGCGCCCGTCGGGACGCTCGTCGGGACGCTCGTCGAGGCACTGGGCAAGGGGTTCGTCGACGCGCTCGCCGGTGTCGCGGCCGTCGACGGTGTCGCGACGGCCGGGTCGGCGAGGGACTGAAGGACCGCCACCCCTCCGATCCCGTCGGCGAGGACGTGGTGCGCGACGATGACGAGGGCATTGCGGCCCGGTCCGACGCCGGTCACCCAGTGTGCGGCCCACAGCGGGCGGTCCCGCGGCAGCGGACGGCAGACGACGTCGGCGGCGAGCTCGAGCAGCCCCGCGAACCCGTCGACCGCATGCACCTCCAGGTGGCGTCGCACGTCGAACTGCTCGTCGTCGCTCCAGTACGGGCGTGCGAGCCCGGCCGCGTCGCCGTGCAACCGCTGGCGCAGTCGCGGCACCCCCGCGACACGTTCGTCGAGGAGCCGTGCGACCGTAGCCGCGTCGACACCAGGGCCGCCACCGGTCGGCGGCTCGACGACGAGGGCCGCGGCGATGTGCATCGGGACAGGGCCACGGTCGGTGACGAGCGTCGTGAGGTCGTTCGCGCTCAGCCGGTCCACGCGGACCGCGGCGCGGTCACCGCGTCGATGACGACGACCCACCCCTCCACGGTAGGCACGAGGGCGGCGTCGGGACGTGGGATCGCCGCCGGCGTGAGGCAGCAGACACGGTGCGGGCGCGGGGGGCGCGTGGGTCAGCCGGCGCTGTCCGGGTAACCGTTCGGGTTGGCCTGCTGCCAGCGCCACGTGTCGACGCACATGTCGTCGACGGTGCGGGTCGCGCGCCAGCCGAGCTCCTCGTTGGCCTTGGTCGGGTCGGCGAAGGACACGGCGACGTCACCGGCCCGGCGTGGGACGACGCGATAGGGCAGCTCACGACCGACCGCCCGCTCGAACGCGTGGAGCATCTCGAGCACCGACGTGCCCTGCCCCGTGCCGAGGTTCCAGACGCCGACCGGCTCGTCCATCGTGCCGAGCCGGGCCAGGGCGGCGAGGTGGCCGGCGGCGAGGTCCTCGACGTGGATGTAGTCGCGCAGGCCGGTGCCGTCGGGGGTCGGGTAGTCGTCGCCGTAGACCTGCAGGTACTCGCGGCGTCCGACGGCGACCTGGGAGATGTAGGGCACGAGGTTGTTCGGGATGCCCTGCGGGTCCTCGCCGATGGTGCCGCTGACATGGGCGCCCACCGGGTTGAAGTACCGCAGCAGCGCGAACCGCATCGACGGGTGGGCCACGGCGACGTCGCGCAGGATCTGCTCCTGCATGACCTTGGTCCAGCCGTACGGGTTGGTCGCCGACGTCGACCGGTCCTCGGTGGCGGCCTCCTGGTCGAGGCCGTACACGGTGGCCGAGGAGGAGAAGACGAGCTTGTCGACGCCGTGGCGTCGCATGGCGCGGACGAGCGAGAACGTCGAGCCGAGGTTGTTCTCGTAGTACTCGAGCGGCAGCTCGACGCTCTCACCGACGGCCTTGAGTCCGGCGAAGTGGATGACGGCGTCGATGTGCTCGTGGGCGAAGAGGTGCTCGGTCTTGTCGACGTCGGTGAGGTCGAAGGCGTGGACCGGCAGGTGGGTGTCGGTGAGGGCCTCGAGGCGGTTGACGACGGCCGGCTTGCTGTTGGCGAAGTTGTCGACGATGAGGACCTCGTGCCCGGCGGCGACGAGCTGGACCACGGTGTGCGAGCCGATGTAGCCGGCGCCGCCACTGACGAGTACGCGCATGCGGTCACCCTACCGAGCCGGTCGATCCGCCCTCCCGAGCCGACCGAGCCGACCGAGCCGACCGAGCCGACCGAGCCGACCGAGCCGACCGAGCCGACCGAGCCGACCGGGCCGCCTCAGACGAGCGCGAAACCCGCGATGGCGAGCGCGTACAGCCCGAGCGGCGCCGCGACGAGCGCCGCGGCGGCCGCGTACATCCCGCCCCCGACGACCTCCGCCGGCAGACCCGCGATGCGGTCGGCGTCGAGCAGCTCGATGCGGGTCCTGGCCACCGGCGCGTTCTCACGGATCGCCATCGCGCCCAACGGTTTCGGGCCGTCGGCCATCGCGACGATCGCCCGGCCCGTGGTGACCGGGCCCGTGCGGCGAACCGCTGCGCGGTCGGCGAGCACCTCGATGAGCAGGTGCACCTCGTGCAGCGCGGCGTCGGAGCGCAGGAACCGCGGTACCGCCTCGTGGACCACGGTGAAGAACTCCATGACGAGGTCGTGCCGCGCGGTGAGGTGCGCGCGCTCGTGCGCGAGGACCGCGTCGAGCTCCTCGGGTGCCAGCCGCGCGAGCGTGCCCTGGGTCAGGACCACCCGGCGCCGGACGCCCGGGACGCAGTAGGCAGTGGGCGTCGCGTGCTCGAGGACGCGCATGTCGCGGTCGGGGCCCTCACCGGCCGCGCCGAGCAGGTCGACGAGGTCGCGGTGCCGCCGCCGGGCCGCCCGCAGCTGGCGTCCGATGCGGTCGCCGGCGACGAGCAGCCGGCCGGCGACGACGGCACTCAGGGCGCCGGCGACGGCGACGACGGGCCACGTGTCGGCGAGCCGCGCGCGGTGACCGAGGAGCGCCGGCAGCGCGGCGGGAGCGGCCAGCAGCGCGGCGATGACGGCGGCGACGGCCGTCGCCTGCCACAGCGCCAGGGCGGCACGCGGCGCCCGACGCAGCACCGTGACGCGGGACAGCAGCCGCGGCACCGGCCACGCCAGCAGCGCCGCGAGCACCACGAGCGTGCCGACGACGACCATGGGTCAGGCGCTTCGGGGTTTCGGCCCGGGACCGCGGCGCGCCTCGAGCTCGGCGAGGGCGGCCTTGAGCTCGTCGAGCTCCTCCGGCGTCGACTCGTCGAGGAAGTGCAGGAGGGCGCTGCGGCGGGTCTCGCCGGCCAGCTCGCCGAGGGTGTGGTGCAGCGACTCGGACGTCAGCTCCTCACGCGTCGACGCGGGCGTGTAGCGCCAGGCGCGTCCGTCGCGCTCGCGCGTGACGAGGTCCTTCTTGGCCATCCGGTCGAGGACGGTCATGAGCGTCGTGTAGGCCAGGCCCCGCTCGACGCCGATCTCGTCGTGGACGTCGCGGACGGTGAGGCCGCCCGGGTTCGACTCCGCGGTGTTCCAGAGGTGCTCCATGACGGCGCGCTCGAGCTCGCCGAGGCGGTTGCGGGGAGTGTTGGGCATGGTCGTTCCAATCTACCGGCGCTCGCCGGATCCGGACCCGCGGCCGTCGTCGCCGGTCGCGGTGCTGGGTGGCATCGTGCCCGATGCCGGGTGGTGCAGGGCGACGACCCGGTCGAACAGGTCGGTCCCTTCGTCACGGTGGGTCACCATGACGAGCGTCTGGCGAGCCTCTGCCGCGCCGGTCAGGTCGGCGAGCACGGCGCGCGCGGTCGGTGGGTCGAGGTGGGCCACCGGCTCGTCGAGCAGGACGAGCGGGCGGCGGCTGACGTGGGCTCGCGCGATGCCGAGCCGGGCCCGTTCGCCCCCGGACAGACCGCGTCCGGACGCCCCGAGAGTGGTGTCGAGCCCGTCCGGCAGGTCGGCGAGGAGCCCGCCGAGGCCGGCGGCGTCCAGGGCAGCCTCGACCTCGGCGTCGGACGCGTCCGGACGGGCGAGCGTCAGGTTGTTGCGCAGCGTCGTGGCGAAGACGTGGGGCTCGTCGTCGACGACCGCGATGCGCGACCGCGCGGCCTCGAGCGGGACGCCGAGCGCGTCGCTGCCGTCGAGCGCATAGCTGCCGCCCGACGGGTCGAGGTGCCGGGCCAGGACGGCGAGCAGGGTCGACTTGCCGGTGCCGTTCGGTCCGGTGACGACGACGCGGCTGCCGGGCCGCAGGTCGAGGTCGAGCGGGCCGAGGTCGGTGCGGCGGCCCGTCCACGACGCCGTGAGGCCGCGCACGTCGACGGCGACGCCCCCGGCCGCGGAGAGGTGGTCGGCAGCGTCGGCGTCGGACCCCCCGGTGACGGCGTCGGGGGCCGCGTCTGCGGCCGGGTCGACGACGGCGGGGTCGCTGTCGAGGAGCGCGTCGATGCGCGCCTCGCTGCCACGTGCGCGGGCGAGGGCACGCATCGCGTCGACGAGCGGCGTGATGGCCTCCGACACCGCGACGGGGGTCAGGACGAGGAGGGCCTTGACGGGCGTGGCGACATCAAGGCCCCGGGCGATGACGGCGGTGGCGGCCACGGCGGCGCCCACGCCGACGAGGAACAGCGCTGCGGCTGTGGCACGACCCAGGCTGATGCGGCGCGTGACCTGCTCGAGGGTGCGGTGGGCGTCGTCGAGCCACCCGAGCGCCGTGTCCCAACCGCCGACCGCGCGCAGCTCCCGGGACTGCGTGGCCATCAGCTCGCTGACCCGCGCGACCTCGGCGCGGGCCGCGAGCAGGTCCGGGAGGGAACGGGACTCGAGGGCGAGCGCGACGGCGCACACGACACCGACGACGACCGCGAGGGCCAGCAGCACGAGGCCCACGGGCAGGGCGACCGCCGCGACGACCGCGATGACGAGGCCACCGGCCAGGACGGTCGAGATGACCGGCACGGTGACCCGCACCTGCGCGTCGACGGCGTCGGTGAGGTCCTCGACGACGCCGGTCAGGACGTCCGCCCGGCGGCGTCGGCCCAGCCGCGCGGGGGTCAGCGGCACGAGGCGGGCGTAGGCGTCGGTGCGTCGTTCGGCCAGCAGCCGCAGCGCCGCGTCGTGGCTGACGAGCCGCTCGGCGTAGCGGAACACCGGTCGCGCGATCCCGAAGGCGCGCACCATGACGATCGCCGTGAGCAGCGTGAGGACGACGGGCCGCTCGGCGGCGCGGACGATCAGCCAGCCGGACGTCGCCGTGAGCGCCATGCCCGAGGCGGTGGCGACGCCCCCGAGGAGGCCCCCGCGGACCGTGCCGGCAGACGGCCACGAGACGCCGCGCCGCCGGGTGGCGGTGGTGGCAGCGGTGGCGGGATGCGCGACGCCCCGTGGGGGACGTGACGCGGGCCGCGAGGTGGCGGTGGGGGTCACCGGGTCGCCTCCTTCGCGGGACCGGGGGCGGTTCGGGCGGGCGCACGGCCGTGGCGCGAGAGGACGACGTGGTGGTCGGCCCGGCGCACGAGCTCGTCGCGGTGGGTCACGGCGACGACGACGCGACGCTCGGCCAGCTCGGCGACGACGTCCGCGAGGGACTCGGCGCCGGCGGCGTCCACGTGGGCGGTCGGCTCGTCGAGCAGGAGGACGGTCTCCGGGGCGAGCCAGGCCCGGGCGAGGGCGAGGCGCTGACGCTGGCCGGCCGACAGGCCGAAGCCGTCGTCCCCGAGCGAGGCCGACAGGCCGCCCGGCAGCGCTGCGACGACGCCGTCGACGCCGACGGTGCGCAGGGCGTGCCACAGCTGCTCGTCGGTGGCCGGGTGCCCGATGGTCAGGGCGGCCCGGACCGACCCGGTGGGCAGGAACGGACGCTGCGTCAGGTAGTGCGACGGCGGTGCGGAGACGGTGCCCGTCGTCGGCGTGCGCAGTCCGGCGAGGAGGTCGAGCAGCGTCGACTTGCCGGCACCGGACTCACCGGTGACGACGGTGAGCCCGGGTCCGGCGACGAGGTCGAGGTCCTCGACGACGGGGGAGGACGCCGGCCCGTAGGCGTAGGTCAGCCGGGAGGCCCGCACCTCTCCCGCACGCCCGGCCACCCCGCGGCTTCCGGCACCGAACGAGTCGTTCGGTCGCGAACCGGCCGGTGCACCGACTGTCTCTTATACACATCTGACGCTGCCGACGACGGA
>NZ_JBPGXG010000039.1:0-31599 GCF_056755255.1 Monashia sp. HAY1-5C
TCCGTCGTCGGCAGCGTCAGAGGTGGATAAGAGACAGGCCCGGCACCCGTGGGTCAGCTGAGCAGGAAGGTCGTCTTCGAACCCGACGCGGGACCGACCGTCAGGCGGCCCTTGTCGTGCCGGACGTAGGCCGAGGGGTCGGTGACCGACCGCAGCGACACGCCCTTCGGCGAGGCGAGGCCCGGCAGCCGCACGAAGCTCGCCTCGGCGGCGAACGAGCCCGCCGTGTCGACGGCGTCGACGGGGTCGATGCGCAGGCTCGTCCCGCTGACCCGCACGTAGCGGTCCGGGAAGTTGACCGACTGCAGCGACACCGTGTCGCCGCCGGCCAGCCCCGCGACGAAGCGGAACTGGCTGTCGGCCAGCTCGCGCACGTCCGCGTCGACGCGCAGCCCGTACTCGACGTGCCGGACGAACGACGTCGACGCGTCGCCCGGCGAGAGCCGCACGATCGGCCCCCCGACGCCCACCGGCACCCCGAACAGGGGGGACCCGTCCGGGTGCCAGTAGAGGCGCTGCGCCCGGGCGTGCCGGTTCGGGTCGTAGAGCGGGTCGCCGACGATGTCGCGGTAGTCGCGGGCGTGGTAGACGAGCACGTCGGTGACGCCGTCCTCGGCCACGGTGAAGCTGTTGTGGCCCGGGCCGTACTGGCGCGTCTGTTCGTTCGTCGTGAACACCGGGTCGGGGCTCTTGGTCCACGACCGGTGGTCGAGCAGGTTCGCGGACGCGTCGGCCGTGAGCAGGCCCATGCAGTACCGCGCGTCGGTGGCGCTGGCCGAGAACGTGACGAACACCTTCCCGTTGCGCACGAGGACGGCCGGGCCCTCGTTGACCTTGAACCCCTGCACCTCCCACGGGAGGGTCGGCGTCGCGATGCGCACCGGGTCCGTGGCGAGGGCGAAGGGCGAGGCCATCTCGGCGATGTACAGGCTCGTGTTGACGGCGATCTCCGGCTCGCTCTGGGCCCACACGAGGTAGCGGCGGCCCGCGAGCTCGAACGTCGTGGAGTCGAGCGCGAAGGACAGCCACGGCGTCATGATCTGTCGAGGTGCACCCCAGCCGGCCGGCTCGCGCGGGTCGGCGAGGCTCGACTCCATGACGTACATGCGGATGTTGAAGACGTTGCCGGCGTCACCGGCGGCGAAGTAGACGTACCAGCGCCCGTCGATCCGGTGCAGCTCGGGAGCCCAGATGTGGCCCCCCATCTGGCCGCTGGTGGGCCGACGCCAGATGACCGACTCGGCAGCCGAGCCGAGGCCCGCGATCGTCGGGGCGCCCCTGACGACGAGTCGGTCGTACTCGGGGACCGAGCCGGTGAACCAGTACGTGCCGTCGACCGGCGGGGTGACGAAGGGGTCGGCCCGCTGCCAGACGAGTGGACTGACGGTCGGCGCGCCGTACACCTCGGCGTCGGTGCGCGGTGGGGTCGGGGCACCGAGCGCGTCTCCGGACAGGGCCGGGGCGGCGAGTCCCGCCGCGGCGAGGGCGAGCCCGCCCTGCAGGAGCGTGCGCCGTGCGATGGCCCGGTGCAGCTGGATGCGTGCGTCGTTCATGGTCGGCCTCACTTGAGCTGGACCCGGATGAAGGTCACCGAGTTCGGGTCGAAGGTGCGGGTGAAGGTGGGCGCGACGCCCTTGATCGTCGTCGTCATCGGCTGGACGGGCTGGGCGCTGCGCGTGTTCTGGGCCTCGGGATCGCCGGAGATGACGGTCATCTCGGCCTTGCCCACGACCCGCGTGCCGGCACCGAGGTCGATCGTGGTGCGGGCCGGGGCTGCCTGGGCGTTGACCACCTTGACGACGAGCTGGTTCCGGGCGGTGTCCCGGGTCACGACCTGCGCGAAGGGCTCGGTCACGGCGTCGTCGCGGAAGCTGCCCCAGAGCGCCCCGTCGAGGTAGAGCTCGACCTGGCCGCCGCGGATCTTGACGTGCACGTCGTAGGTGCGGCCGGTCTCGACCGTGTTCGGCTTGGCGAGCAGGGTCTGCTTGGCTCCGTTCGTGGCCTTCTCGACCGCGCCCTGGGTGTTGTTCCAGCCGCCGAGGTTCCACCAGTAGAAGTTGCCGGAGTCCTTGACGCCGAAGCCGATGAGGAAGCCCTCGGCCCCGGCCGTCTTCGTCGCCTTGAGGCTCAGGTCGTAGTCGTGCCACGCGGGGTCGCCCGCCGTGACGAGGGTGTCCTGGGCGGCGGTGTCGGACTGGACGTAGGCGCCGTCCTGCACCGACCACGTCCCGCGGTTCGCCAGTGGCCTCCACGCGGACGCGTCGCCCGAGAAGTCGTCGCGAAACAGCGGCGAGCCGTCCGCGCCGGTGACCGTGACGTCGTCGTACCTGGCCGCGGTGGCCCACGTCGACAGGCCGATCGCGCCGGTGATCGGCCTGGCCTGGGCGAGGGCCCCGCTCGCCGTGCTCGGCACGACGGCGTCACCGACGTTGTTCATGAACAGCTTCTGCACCTCGTAGCTCGTCGAGCCCCACGAGGCGTTGTTGTCGAACCAGATCATGTCCGGCTTCCACTGGACGTAGTCGATGTTCGACAGCAGTGGTGCGTACGAGGCCATCTTGACGACGTCGGCGTTGCGCTCGAGGCCGGTCATGAAGGCGGCTTCGGAGAGCGCGTTGCGCAGCTTGTTGTCGAGCGAGGCGTACTCGCCGAGGAAGACCTTCGGGCCCTGGCGGTCGTAGCCGTCGTAGCGGGCGTTGTTCTGCAGGAACCAGTCCGGGCTGTTGTAGTAGTGCTCGTCGAGCATCGCCGTGCCGTGGTCCTTGTTGAGGGACCACAGCCGGTCGAAGGTCGTGCCGGTGTCGTCGGGGCCGGAGTTCGACAGCACGGTGACGTCGGGGTACCGCGCCTTGATGGCGGCCTCGAACTTCACGAAGTTGGCGAAGTAGGCGTCAGGCAGGTTCTCCTCGTTGCCGATGGCGATCCGGCTCAGGCCGAAGGGTGCCGGGTGGCCCATGGCGGCGCGCTTGGCGCCCCACTCGCTCGTGACGGGTCCGTTGGCGAACTCGATGAGGTCGAGGGTGTCCTGGATGTGCCGCTGCAGCAGCGCGTCGTCGACGGTGGCACGGTTCTGCCCGCACCCGGTGACGAGGGCTGGGACGACCGGCACCGGCATCGCACCGATGTCCTCGGCGAACTGGAAGTACTCGTAGTAGCCGAGCCCGTAGGACTGGTTGTAGCCCCAGAAGTTGGCGTTCGTCGCGCGCTGCTCGACCGGGCCGATGGTGTCCTTCCACTGGTAGCTGCGGGCCCGGGGGTAGCCGTGCTCGGCGTCGTAGGAGTACATGCTGCCGGTGTTGACGAGGCACCCGCCCGGGAAGCGCACGAAGCCGGGGTGCAGCGCGGCGACCTTCTCGGCGAGGTCCTTGCGCAGACCGTTGACGCGGCCCTTGTAGGTGTCCCGCGGGAAGAGCGAGACCATGTCGAGCCGCAGCGTCCCGGTTCCGCCGGCCTCCACGGCGAGACGTCCGCTCGTCGTCGAGGCGGTGGCCACGAAGCTCCCGCGGTACTGGCGCCACGAGTCGCCGTCGACCTGGAGGTCCAGCGGGGTGGCGTACGTCGTCGTCCGGGCGGCGTCACGGAGCGTCACCGTCAGCGGAGTGCCCGCCGCGGCGTCGGTGCGGGCCCAGACGCTGAAGTCGTACGTCTTGCCCGCCTCCAGCCGGACGCCGGTGTTGTAGCCGGCGTTGGCCAGGCCGTAGCGCCCGCCGGAGGGGTTGGTGAGCGTGAGGCGCAGGTAGGTGCGGTTGCGCTCGTTCATCCGGTCGATGTCGTCGACCGTGGTGGCCGTGCCGCTTCCGCCCGAGCTCGCCGACGTGCTCCACGCGGTGAGGCCGGTGTAGCCGCGGTTGTCGGTGGGGGAGTACTCGAACGAGCGGTTCTGGACGAGCTCGGCGTAGAGACCGCCGTCGGCGGCGCGGTTGATGTCCTCGAAGAAGACGCCGTACATCGAGCGGTCGATGGCGGGTCCGGACCGGGACGGGTCGACGGTGACGCGGTAGTCGAGGGGCTCGGGCGTGGCTGCCCGGGCGCTCGGCAGGCCTGCGAGCAGACCGACGCCGAGGACGCCGGTCGCGAGACCCGCCACGACGCGTGCGTGGCTCATTGGGGGACCTTTCGTGGTCGAGGGCAAGGGCGGTGATGCGTCCGGGTGTCCTCCGCGCACGGGGCAGCACCGGTCGGGAGCTGCCCTGCTCACGAAAGTGAGCGCTAACATAGCAGGCTCAGAGAAGCCGTCAAGCGGGCTGAAAAAGTTCGAGGAAGGACTTGACGGCGGTGAATGTTAACGCTCACACTCTTGCTCCAAGTGGCCTGGCGGCCACGGCGGACGAGGAGGTCGGCCGCACCCAGGCGCCAATGAGGGCGCCCGAAGTTTGGAGGAAGTTCAGTGCTGAAGAAGATCCTTCCGGTGGCCGTCGGAGCCGTGGCGCTCGTCGCCCTCTCGGCCTGTGGCGGCGGCAGCACCGCGGCGACCGGCGCGGGTGCCGGCGCCGGTGCCAAGAGCGGCAAGATCGTCATGGGCTTCGCCCAGGTCGGCGCCGAGAGCGGCTGGCGCACGGCCAACACGAAGAACATCCAGGAGTCGGCCAAGGCGGCCGGCATCGAGCTGAAGTTCTCCGACGCGCAGCAGAAGCAGGAGAACCAGATCAAGGCGATCCGCAGCTTCATCCAGCAGAAGGTCGACGTCATCGCCTTCAGCCCCGTCGTCGAGACCGGCTGGGACACCGTCCTGCTCGAGGCCAAGCGCGCCAACATCCCCGTCATCCTCACCGACCGCGCGGTCGACTCCGAGGACAAGACGCTCTACAAGACCTTCCTCGGCTCGGACTTCGTCGCCGAGGGCAAGAAGGCCGGCGACTGGCTCGTCAAGGACAGCCAGGGCAAGAGCGAGGTCGACGTCGTCGAGCTGCAGGGGACGACGGGTGCCGCACCGGCGATCGACCGCAAGCAGGGCTTCGCCGACGCCATCAAGGCCGCCCCGCAGATCAAGGTCGTCGCCTCGCAGACCGGCGACTTCACCCGCTCCGGCGGCAAGCAGGTCATGGAGGCCTTCCTCAAGTCGGTGCCCAAGATCGACGTCGTCTACGCGCACAACGACGACATGGCGCTCGGGGCCATCGAGGCCATCGAGGCCGCGGGCAAGGTCCCGGGCAAGGACATCAAGATCATCTCGGTCGACGCGGTCCACGACGGCATGCAGGCGCTCGCCGACGGCAAGATCAGCTACATCGTCGAGTGCAGCCCGCTCCTCGGCGACCAGCTGATGGACCTCGCCAAGAAGGTCGTCGCCGGCCAGTCGGTGCCCGAGCGCGTCGTCACCCAGGAGACCACCTTCACGCAGGAGCAGGCCAAGGCGGCCCTGCCCTCGCGCAAGTACTGAGGTCGCGCGGCGCACGCGCCGACCTTCCCAGACGGCGGCCCCCGTCACCCTCCGGGTGTGGTGGCGGGGGCCGTCCACCACCACCGGCGCGGGGCCCACGGCGACCGCCCGGCACGCCCGAGGCGCCACCCACCCCAGCACCCACCACCACCCACCCGCATCCGGAACCGAAGGACACGCCATGACGGTCACGCCGAGCACGCGGCCACCGGACGAAGCCCGCCCCGTCGTCGCGATGAGCGGCATCACGATGGAGTTCCCCGGCGTCGTCGCCCTCCAGGACGTCGACTTCCGCCTCCTGCCGGGCGAGGTCCACGCGCTCATGGGCGAGAACGGCGCCGGCAAGTCCACGCTCATCAAGGTGCTGACCGGCGTGTACTCCGCGACCAGGGGCACGACCGAGCTCGACGGGTCGGGCGTGCGCTTCTCGGGACCGGGCGAGGCCCAGGCGGCCGGTGTGGCCACGGTCTACCAGGAGGTCAACCTCTGCGCGAACCTCACCGTCGCCGAGAACATCCTGCTCGGCCGCGAGCCGCATCGGTTCGGTGCCATCGACATGGGCGCGACGCGGGCCCGGGCCGCCGAGCTGCTGGCCCAGATGGGCCTGCGCATCGACCCCGGATCGGTCCTCGCCGAGCACCCCATCGCGGTGCAGCAGCTCGTCGCCATCGCCCGCGCGGTCGCCGTCGACGCGCGGGTGCTCATCCTCGACGAGCCCACCTCGAGCCTGGACCAGGACGAGGTCGCCGAGCTGTTCCGGATCATGCGCCACCTCCGCGACCAGGGCGTCGCCATCCTCTTCGTCTCGCACTTCCTCGAGCAGGTCTACGAGATCGCCGACCGGATGACGGTCCTGCGCAACGGCCGCCTCGTCGGCGAGTACCTGACCCGCGACCTGAGCCGGATCCAGCTCGTGTCGGCGATGATCGGCCGCGAGCTCGGCGTCCTGGAGGAGGTCGAGCGGCTCGCCGAGGACGCCGGCTCGGGGGCGTCCGACGCGCCGCCTGTCCTCGAGGCCACGGGCCTGGGTCGACGCGGCTCGATCGCCCCGTTCGACCTGACCATCCGCGCCGGCGAGGTCGTCGGGCTCGCCGGCCTGCTCGGCAGCGGCCGCACCGAGCTGGCGCGCCTGCTCTTCGGCGCCGACCGCGCCGACTCCGGGTCCCTGCGGGTCGGCGGCAAGGGGATCTCGCTGCGCACCCCGCGCGCCGCCATCGCCTCCGGCATCGCCTTCTGCAGCGAGGACCGCAAGGGCGAGGGCATCCTCGCCGACCTGTCCATCCGCGACAACCTCGTCCTCGCGATGCAGGCCGCGCGCGGCTGGGCCCGGCCCATCCCTCGCCGGACCAAGGACGAGCTCGTCGCCCGCTGGATCGAGACGCTCGACATCCGTCCCGCCGACCCCGACGCCATCGTCGGGCGCCTGTCGGGCGGCAACCAGCAGAAGGTCCTTCTCGCGCGCTGGCTCGTGACCCGACCCCGGCTGCTCATCCTCGACGAGCCGACCCGAGGCATCGACATCGGTGCCAAGGCGCAGATCCAGAAGCTCGTCGCCCAGCTCGCGGCCGACGGCATGGCCGTCGTCTACATCTCCGCCGAGCTCGAGGAGGTGGCGCGCCTCTCGCACCGCGTCGTCGTCCTCAAGGACCGCACGAAGGTGGCCGAGCTCGACGCATCGGCGACCGTCGACGACATCCTGCGGCTCATCGCCGAGGCCGGCCCCGCCACCGGGACCGGCTCCGGCGACGGGGTCGCCCTGACCGAGCAGGTGGCCTCATGACGACGACCCCCGCCGCCGGCGGCGCCAGGCGCGGGGGAGCGGCCCAGCGCCTCCGCGGGAGCCGGCTCCTCTGGCCCCTCGTCGCGCTCGTGGCCCTCCTCGCGGCCAACGCCGTCAGCAACCCCGAGTTCCTCGCCGTGCGCCTGCAGGACGGCCACCTCTACGGCAGCCTCGTCGACATCCTCAAGAACGGTGCGCCGACCCTGCTCATCGCCCTCGGCATGACGCTCGTCATCGCGACCCGCGGCATCGACCTGTCGGTCGGCGCGGTCGCCGCCATCGCCGCCGCTGTCGCGTGCACGACGATCGTCGGCTCGTCCGACCCGACGGGCGCGGGAGCGGCGGTCCGGGGGGTCCTCCTCGCGCTCGCGCTGTGCGTCGTGCTCGGGCTGTGGAACGGCCTGCTCGTCTCCGCCCTCGGCATCCAGCCGATCATCGCGACGCTCGTGCTCATGACGGCCGGACGAGGCATCGCGATGCTCGTCACCGACGGCCAGATCATCACGGTCCGCAACGACCCCTTCGGCGAGATCGGGGCCGGCTTCCTCGTGCTGCCGATCGCCATCCTCGTGGCGCTCGCGGTCCTCGTCGGCGTCGCGCTCGTCACGCGTCGCACCGCCCTCGGGCTGCTCATCGAGTCCGTCGGCATCAACCCCGAGGCGAGCCGCCTGGCGGGCATCCGCTCGCGCACCATCATCTGGACCGTCTACGTCTTCGCGGCCCTGTGCGCCGGGGTCGCCGGCCTGATGATCAGCTCGAACGTCAGCGCCGCCGACGCCAACAGCGCCGGCCTGTGGATCGAGATGGACGCCATCCTCGCCGTCGTCATCGGCGGCACCTCGCTCGCCGGCGGCCGGTACTCGCTGGCAGGCACGCTCGTCGGTGCGCTCATCATCCAGACGCTGACGACGACCGTGTACTCGATGGGCATCGCCCCCGAGGTGACGCTCGTGTTCAAGGCGGTCGTCGTGCTCGCCGTCTGCCTCCTGCAGGCGCCCCGCATCCGCGAGCGGTTCCGGCGCAGCCGGCGTCCGTCCACCACGGGCACGGCGGGGACCACGACGTCGGACTCCCTCGCCGGTCAGACGTCCTCGGCTCCCGGCGCCCAGCCAGCCCCCTCCGTGGAGCGCCCCGACCCCACACCCGTCACCCAGCAGAAGGTGGCCCAGCCATGACGACCACCACACCCACGCGCCGCACCGTCCCCGGTCTGTCGCGCGTGCCCAGGGTGCCGGGCCGGGTGCTCCCCGTCGTCGCGACCTTCGTCCTGTTCGTGCTGCTCTTCGGCGCCGGCTCGGTGCGCTACGAGGGCTTCACGTCGGGCCAGGTGTTCGCGAACCTCTTCATCGACAACGCGTTCCTCATCGTCCTGGCCGTCGGCATGACGTTCGTCATCCTCACGGGCGGCATCGACCTGTCGGTCGGGGCGGTCGTGGCCCTGTCGACGATGGTCGCGGCCGCGACCCTGCGCGCCGGTCTGCCGGCGCCCGTCGTCATCCTCCTCGTGCTCGGCATCGGCACCGGCCTCGGCGTCGTCATGGGCCTCGTCATCCACCACTTCGAGATCCAGCCCTTCATCGTCACGCTCGCCGGCATGTTCCTCGCCCGCGGCATGTGCTTCGTCATCGGCGTCGAGTCGATCTCCATCAAGGACCCGTTCTTCCGCGCCCTCGCCACCGGCACCATCGAGCTCGGTGGCGGCGTCGTCATCACGTGGAGCGTCGTCATCGCCCTCGTCATCGTCGCCGTGGCCGCCTGGGTGCTGCACCGCACCCGCTTCGGCCGCACCGTGTACGCGGTGGGCGGCAGCGAGTCCTCGGCTGCCCTCATGGGCCTGCCCGTCGGACGCGTCAAGGTGGCGGTGTACGGGATCAGCGGGCTCTGCGCGTCGATCGCCGGGCTCCTCTTCAGCGTCTACATGCTCTCCGGCTACGGCCTGCACGCCGTGGGGATGGAGCTCGACGCCATCGCCTCGGTCGTCATCGGCGGCACCTTGCTCTCCGGTGGCGTCGGGCTCGTCCTGGGGTCCCTTCTCGGGGTCCTCGTCCTGGGTGTCATCCAGACACTGATCTCGTTCCAAGGCACGCTGAGCTCATGGTGGACCAAGATCGCGATCGGAACCCTGCTCCTGCTGTTCATCGTCATGCAGCGCCTCTTCACGAGGAGGGCGACATGACCGACACCGCGGCCCGGGCACCGGTCATGCAGGACGTCGCGCGGCTCGCCGGCGTCTCGCACCAGACGGTCTCGCGCGTCATCAACGGCGCCACGAGCATCCGGCCCGAGACCCGCGAGCGCGTCCTTCAGGCGATCGAGCAGCTCGGGTACCGGCCCAACACGGCCGCCCGCGCGCTCGTGAGCGGCCGGTCCGGGACGATCGGCATCATCGCCACCGCCTCGACGCTGTTCGGCCCGACGAGCGTGCACCGCACCGTCAACACCGCGGCGCGCAAGGCCGGGTTCTTCGCCTCCTCGGTCTCGCTGTCCGAGATGACCCGTGAGGGCTTCGACGCCGCGGTCGACCACCTCGACCGGCTCGCCGTCGAGGGCATCGTCGTCATCGCCGGGCACGACGAGGCGCTCGAGGTGGCCCGGTCCCGCAGCGCGCGGCTGCCCTTCGTCATCGTCGAGGGCGACCTCACCCGGGCCAGGCGTACCGTCGGCGTCGACAACGTGGCCGGTGCCCGGATGGTCACCCGGCACCTCGTCGACCTCGGCCACGTCGAGATCGCCCACGTCACCGGCCCGCTCGACTGGGCGGAGGCCCGGGCGCGGGCCGAGGGCTGGCGCGCGGAGATGGTCGCTGCCGGCCACCGTCCGATGGAGCCGGTCGCGGGGGACTGGTCCGCCGAGAGCGGCTACCACGCGGGTCTGGAGCTGGCCGAGAACCCCGACGTCACAGCGGTCTTCGCCGCCAACGACCAGATGGCCATCGGTGTCCTGCGGGCCCTGCACGAGGCGGGCCGGTCGGTGCCGGACGACGTCAGCGTCGTCGGCTTCGACGACGTGCCGGAGGCCGCGTACCTCATCCCACCGCTGACCACCGTCCGCCAGGACTTCACGGCCATCGGCCACGAGGCGATCTCGATGCTCACCGCCGTCATCGCCGGCGAGACCGACCAGGCCCCCAGCCTCATCGACCCCGAGCTCGTCGTCCGGGCGAGCACCGCGCCGTCCCGCCAGTCCCGCAGCCCCAGGAGCACAGACACATGACCACCCCCGCCCCGCCCGCCGACCGCCGGCGGTACGTCGTCGGCGTCGACTTCGGCACCCTGTCGGGCCGAGCGCTCGTCGTCCGCGTCGACGACGGCGCCGAGCTCGCCTCGGCCGTCCACGAGTACGGCCACGGGGTCGTGACGGACCGGCTGCCGGTCGGTGACGCGCCCCTTCCGCCCGAGTGGGCGCTGCAGGTGCCCGACGACTACCGTGACGTGCTCCGCCACGCCGTTCCCGCGGCGGTCGCGGCGGCCGGGATCGACCCGACCGACGTGGTGGGCATCGCCACCGACTTCACCGCGTGCACGGTGCTGCCGACGACGGCGGACGGCACACCGCTGTCCGAGCTGGCGCAGTGGGCCGACCGCCCGCACGCGTACACGAAGCTGTGGAAGCACCATGCAGCACAGGCCCAGGCCGACCGCATCAACAGCCTCGCGGAGGAGCGCGGGGAGGCCTGGCTGTCCCGCTACGGCGGCCTCATCAGCTCCGAGTGGGAGTTCGCCAAGGCGCTGCAGGTCCTCGAGGAGGACCCCGAGGTCTACGCCGCGACGGACCGCTGGGTCGAGGCCGCGGACTGGATCGTGTGGCAGCTGGCCGGCACCTACGTCCGCAACGCCTGCACGGCCGGCTACAAGGGCATCCGCCAGGACGGCAGCTACCCGTCGGAGGACTTCTGCGCGGCCCTCAACCCCGACTTCCGCACCTTCGTCGCCGACAAGCTCGACCAGCCGATCGGCGAGCTCGGTTCCCGCGCAGGCGGGCTCACCGCCCAGGCTGCGGCGTGGACCGGCCTGCCCGAGGGCATCGCGGTGGCGGTCGGCAACGTCGACGCCCACGTGAGCGCCCCGGCGGCCCGGGCCACCGCGCCGGGGCAGATGGTCGCCATCATGGGCACCTCGACGTGCCACGTGATGAGCAGCGACGTCCTCAGGGACGTGCCCGGCATGTGCGGTGTCGTCGACGGCGGCATCATCGAGGGCCTCTACGGCTACGAGGCCGGGCAGTCCGGCGTCGGCGACATCTTCGGCTGGTTCACGCGCACCGGCGTCCCCGCCGAGTACGTCTCCGCCGCAGCGGAGTCCGGTGAGTCGGTGCACGAGTACCTGACCAGGCTGGCGGCACGTCAGGCGGTCGGCGAGCACGGGCTGATCGCTCTCGACTGGCACAGCGGCAACCGCTCCGTCCTCGTCGACCACGAGCTGTCCGGGCTCCTCGTCGGCCAGACCCTCGCGACCCGGCCCGAGGACGTCTACCGGGCGCTCATCGAGGCCACCGCCTTCGGCACGCGGGTCATCCTCGAGGCCTTCCGCGACAGCGGCGTCCCGGTGTCCGAGCTCGTCATCGCCGGCGGGCTGGCGAAGAACCCGCTCCTCATGCAGGTGTACGCCGACGTCACGCGGCTGCCGCTGTCGGTCATCGGCTCGGAGCAGGGGCCGGCACTGGGCTCGGCGATCCACGCGGCCGTCGCCGCGGGCGTCCACCCGGACGTCGCCGCGGCGGCCGAGGCGATGGGCAAGGTGCGCCGCTCCGTCTACGTGCCCGACGACACGGCCGCCGACGCGTACGACGCGCTCTTCGCCGAGTACGTGGCGCTGCACGACCACTTCGGCCGCGGCGGCAACGACGTCATGAAGCGCCTCAAGGCCTTGCGGCGCACCGCGATCGCCGCGCGCACGGCCGCACCGGCCGGCGCCGCGCCCGCCGCCTCAGCCCAGGAGGCCAGCGCAGGAGGTGAGGCTGCGTGAGCGTGGCCACCGATGTGAACGCAACCATCGCGTCGCTCCGTCGCGAGGTGTGTGCCCTGCACGCCGAGCTGACGCGCTACCAGCTCGTCATCTGGACCGCCGGCAACGTCTCCGCCCGGGTCCCCGGGCGCGACCTCATGGTCATCAAGCCGAGCGGTGTCTCCTACGACGACCTCACGCCGGAGAACATGGTCGTCTGCGACCTGCACGGCCGTGTCGTCGACGGCGACCTCGCCCCGTCCAGCGACACCGACGCTCAGGCCTACGTCTACCGCGAGATGCCGCACGTCGGCGGCGTCGTGCACACGCACTCGACGTACGCGACGGCCTGGGCCTCACGGGGCGAGTCGATCCCGTGCGCGCTGACGATGATGGCCGACGAGTTCGGCGGCGAGATCCCGGTGGGCCCGTTCGCCCTCATCGGGGACGACTCGATCGGGCGGGGCATCGTCGAGACCCTGACGAGCAGCCGGTCGGCGGCGGTGCTCATGCGCAACCACGGTGTCTTCACCATCGGCAAGGACGCCCGCTCGGCCGTCAAGGCGGCCGTGATGTGCGAGGACGTCGCGCGCACCGTCCACATCGCCCGCCAGCTCGGCACCCCGATCGCCATCGACCAGGCCGACGTCGACTCCCTGTACGACCGCTACCAGAACGTCTACGGCCAGCGCTGACCGGCGCCCGGGGTGCGCCCCGGTGCACGCCCGTCGCACCACGACGGATCCCACGAAGGAGACCCACCATGACCGCCACCACCACTCCCGCCGCGTCGGCCGGCTCCGCCGCCCCTGCGCGCGAGGTCTGGTTCCTCACCGGCAGCCAGCACCTCTACGGCGAGGAGACCTTGCGACAGGTGGCCGAGCAGTCGCAGGCGATCGCGAAGGAGATCGACGCCGGCGGAGTGCTGCCGGCGCGGGTCGTGTGGAAGCCGATCCTGGCCGACTCGGCCGCGATCCACACCGCGGTGCTCGAGGCCAACGCGGCGCCGGGCTGCATCGGGGTGATCACCTGGATGCACACGTTCTCGCCGGCCAAGATGTGGATCACCGGCCTGGACGCGCTGCGCAAGCCGATGCTGCACCTGCACACGCAGGCGGGGGCGGAGCTGCCGTGGTCGAGCATCGACATGGACTTCATGAACCTCAACCAGGCCGCGCACGGTGACCGCGAGTTCGGCTTCGTCGGGGCCCGGCTCGGGGTGGCCCGCAAGGTCGTCGCCGGCCACGTCAGCAACCCGGCCGTCCTGGAGCGGATCGGCGCGTGGGGTCGGGCGGCGGCCGGCGTGGCCGAGCTGCGTTCGATGCGGCTGGCCCGGTTCGGCGACAACATGCGCGACGTGGCGGTGACCGAGGGTGACAAGGTCGAGGCGCAGCTGCGGTTCGGCGTCTCGGTCAACACCTACGGCGTCAACGACCTCGTGAAGGTCGTCGACGCGGTGGCCGACGCCGAGGTCGACGCGCTCGTCGCGGAGTACGAGCAGACGTACGCCGTCGTTCCCGAGCTGCGGCGGGGCGGGGCGCGGCACGAGTCGCTGCGCTACGGCGCGCGGATCGAGGCGGGTCTGCGCGCGTTCCTGACCGACGGCGGGTTCACCGCGTTCACGACGAACTTCGAGGACCTCGGCGGTCTGCGCCAGCTGCCCGGTCTGGCGGTGCAGCGGCTCATGGCCGACGGGTACGGGTTCGGCGGCGAGGGCGACTGGAAGACCTCGGTGCTGCTGCGCACGACGAAGGCCATGGCGCAGGGACTGCCGGGCGGCACGTCCTTCATGGAGGACTACACGTACCACCTGGTCCCCGGCGAGGAGAAGATCCTCGGGGCGCACATGCTGGAGGTGTGCCCGAGCATCGCGGGCCGGCAGCCGAGCCTGGAGATCCACCCGTTGGGCATCGGTGGTCGGGAGGACCCGGTGCGCCTGAAGTTCACGGCCGCCCCCGGCGCCGGTGTCGTCGTGGGCATGAGTGACCTCGGCGGCCGGTTCCGCCTCACCCTCAACGAGATCGACGTCGTCGAGCCGGACGAGGACCTGCCGCGGCTGCCGGTGGCGTGCGCGGTGTGGGAGCCGCGCCCGAACCTGTCGACGTCGGCCGAGTCGTGGTTGCTGGCGGGCGCGCCGCACCACACCGTCCTGTCGACCGCCGTCGGCACCGAGGAGTTCCGCGACCTCGCCGAGATGGTCTCGACCGAGCTCGTCGTCATCGACGCCGACACGACCCCCGAGAGCCTGCGCCAGCAGCTGCGCTGGAGCGCGGCCTACCACCGCCTCGCCGCCCGGCTCTGACGACACCCAGACCCCTGGTGGTGGGGAGCGCAGCGTCCTCGCCGCCACCAGGTCACCGCACCTGCGCCGAACGGCAGTTCCGAGCAGTGCACCGACAGCATGACCCAGCCGGCCGGCCAGTGCCGGCTGACACCCGAAGAATGGAGCACACAGTGATTCGCAGGACTGTTGCGGCGATCGCCGTTGGTGCCGTGGCCGTGAGCCTCAGCGCCTGTGGTCGGCAGACCCAGTCGGCGGGGGCCGGCGCCGCCCCCGCGGGGAAGGGGACGATCGGCGTCGCGATGCCGACCAAGACCTCCGAGCGGTGGATCAAGGACGGCGACTACATCAAGCAGCAGCTCGAGGCCGCGGGGTACAAGGTCAACCTCCAGTACGCCAACGACGACATCCCGACCCAGGTCAGCCAGGTCAACGACATGGTGACCAAGAACAACAAGATCCTCGTCGTGGCCTCGATCGACGGCACCGCCCTCAAGGGTGCGCTCCAGGAGGCCAAGGACGCCGGCATCCCCGTCATCGCCTACGACCGGCTCCTGCGCGACACGAACGCGGTCGACTACTACACGACCTTCGACAACCTCAAGGTCGGCAAGCTGCAGGCCGAGTCGCTCCTCAAGGGCCTCGAGGCGAGCGGCGCCCCGAAGCCGTGGAACGTCGAGCTGTTCGCCGGGTCGCCCGACGACAACAACGCCACCTTCTTCTTCAACGGCGCCATGGAGGTCCTCAAGCCGAAGATCAACTCCGGCGACATCGTCATCGGCTCGGGGGAGACCGACTTCAAGACCGTCGCGACCCTGCGCTGGGACGCCGCCGTCGCGAAGAAGCGGATGGAGAACCTGCTGACCAAGGCGTACTCGACGAAGGACGTCAACGGCGTGCTCTCGCCCTACGACGGCCTGTCGCGCGGCATCATCGCCGCGCTCAAGGGCAGCGGGTACGGCAGCGGGGGCAAGCAGCTCCCGGTCGTGACCGGACAGGACGCCGAGCTCGAGTCGGTCAAGTCGATCCTCGCCGGCGAGCAGTACTCGACGGTCTTCAAGAACACCCGCGACCTCGCGCAGGCCACGGTGAAGATGATCCAGGAGATCGACACGAAGAAGACGGTCACCGTCAACGACACGACGTCGTACAACAACGGCATCAAGAACGTCCCGACGATGCTGCTGCAGCCGGTCGCCGTCGACAAGAGCAACGCCACGGACGTGCTGATCAGCGCGAAGTACTACACCGCCGACCAGCTGAAGTAGCCGAGCCGTGGGCCCTTGGTGCGGCCGGCGGCGCACCCCGCCGCACCAGGGGCCCGGCTCGGGTCGAGAGAGAGACGCGAGTGACCATGAACACGACGATGCTGTCGATGCGCTCCATCACCAAGGAGTTCCCGGGGGTGAAGGCGCTGTCCGACGTCAACCTCGAGGTGCAGCGCGGCGAGATCCATTCCATCTGCGGCGAGAACGGCGCCGGCAAGTCGACCCTGATGAAGGTGCTTTCGGGGGTCTATCCCCACGGGACGTACACCGGCGAGATCCATTTCGACGGGCGGCTGTGCGAGTTCAGGGGAATCCGCGAGAGCGAAGCGGCGGGCATCGTCATCATCCACCAGGAGCTGGCGCTCGTCCCGGAGCTGTCGATCCTGGAGAACCTCTTCCTCGGCAACGAGCAGGCCTCCGCGGGGCGGATCAACTGGCTCGCCGCGCGGCAGCGCGCGCTCGAGCTCTTCGCACGGGTAGGCCTGGACGAGGACCCCGACACACAGATCAAGAACATCGGCATCGGCAAGCAGCAGCTCGTCGAGATCGCCAAGGCCCTGGCCAAGGACGTCAAGCTCCTCATCCTCGACGAGCCGACCTCGGCCCTCAACGACACGGACTCCCGCCACCTGCTCGACCTGCTCCTCGGCCTCAAGGCCAAGGGCATCACCTCGATCATGATCAGCCACAAGCTCGCCGAGATCGAGGAGGTGTCCGACTCGATCACCATCATCCGCGACGGGCGCACCATCGAGACCCTCGACGTGCGGCGTGGCGAGGTCAACGAGGACCGGATCATCCGCGGGATGGTGGGCCGTGACCTCGACCACCGGTTCCCCCCGCACGAGCCGACGGTCGGCGAGCTGCTGCTCGAGATCCGTGACTGGACCGTGGCCCACCCCCAGGACTCGTCACGGCTCGTCGTCAAGGGCGCCAGCATGAGGATCCGCCGCGGCGAGATCGTCGGGCTCGCGGGCCTCATGGGCGCCGGTCGCACGGAGCTGGCTCGCAGCGTCTTCGGTGAGTCCTACGGCCACAAGATCAGCGGCGAGCTGGTCAAGGACGGGAAGGTGCTCCGCGCCAACACCGTCCGGCGCGCTATCGACGCCGGGCTGGCCTACGTCACCGAGGACCGGAAGAGCCTCGGGCTCAACCTGCTCGACTCCATCCGGGTCTCCATCACTGCGGCCGGCCTCCGGAACATCCGCGGCCGCGCCGGTGCCGTCGACCAGCGGCAGGAGGTGCTCGCGGCCGAGCGCTACCGCCGCGACATGAACATCAAGACGCCCTCCATCGAGACGGGGGTCGCCAAGCTCTCCGGGGGCAACCAGCAGAAGGTCGTCCTCGGCAAGTGGATGTTCACCGAGCCCGACGTGCTCATCCTCGACGAGCCGACGCGCGGCATCGACGTCGGCGCGAAGTACGAGATCTACGAGATCGTCAACCGTCTCGCCGACAGCGGACGCGGCGTCCTCGTCATCTCCTCGGAGCTGCCCGAGCTGCTCGGGCTCTGCGACCGCATCTACACCCTCAGTGCAGGGGTCATCACCGCGGAGGTTCCGCGGGAACAGGCAAACCAGGAAGTGCTCATGCGACACATGACCCAGCGAAAGGCCGACTGAGATGGCCACCATCGACACCGCACCCGCCCCGACCAGCGACGCCGCCCGCGCCGGCACGTCCCTCGTCCGTGACATCCGCAAGGCGCTCGGTGGCAACATCCGCCAGTACGGCATGATGATCGCCCTGCTGCTGCTCGTGGCGATGTTCCAGATCCTCACCGACGGGCTCTTCCTCGAGCCGCGCAACGTCACGTCGCTGCTCGTGCAGAACGGCTACGTCCTCATCCTCGCGATCGGCATGGTCATGGTGATCATCGCCGGCCACATCGACCTGTCGGTCGGCTCGGTGTGTGCCTTCGTCGGTGCGACCGTCGCACTGGCGATGGCGAAGTTCGACCTGCCGTGGCCGGCGGCCATCCTGCTCGGGCTCGCGCTCGGGATCCTCGTCGGCATCTGGCAGGGCTTCTGGGTCGCCTACGTCGGCATCCCGGCCTTCATCGTCACGCTGGCCGGCATGCTGCTGTTCCGCGGCCTCGACCTCATCATCCTCAACGCCGAGTCGATCCCGGTGCCCGAGAGCTTCCAGAAGATCGCCAACGGCTACCTCCCCGAGATGGGACCGGTGACCGGGTACCACAACCCGACGCTCGTGCTGACGCTCCTCGCGATCGCCATCATCGTCTACCTCGACCTGCGCCGGCGCGCCGACCTGCGCAGCTACGGGATGCCGGTGCCCCGGATGGCCCTGACCGTCCTCAAGCTCACCGTCGTCTGCGGGCTCATGCTCGTGCTCGGCCTGCTGCTCGCCTCGTACAAGGGGGTCCCGGTCGTCGGCCTCATCCTCGGCGCCCTCGTCGTCATCTACACCTACGTCACCCAGCGAACCGTGCTCGGGCGGCAGATCTACGCGGTGGGCGGCAACGCCAACGCCGCCCGCCTCTCCGGTGTCGACACCCGGCGCATCGACCTGTTCGCCATGGTCAACATGGGCTTCCTCGCCGGCGTCGCCGGCATGGTGTTCACCGCCTACCTCAACGCGGCCAACCCCAAGGACGGCGTGGGCTTCGAGCTCGACGCGATCGCGGCCGTGTTCATCGGCGGAGCCGCCGTCGCCGGCGGCGTCGGCACCGTGACCGGGTCGATGATCGGTGGCCTCGTCATGGGCGTGCTCAACCTCGGGCTCGCCAACCTCAGCGTCGACTCCAACTACGTCCAGATCATCAAGGGTCTCGTCCTGCTCGGGGCCGTCGCGCTCGACGTCCTGTCCAAGAGCCAGGGGCGGCCCAGCTTCATCGGCATGATCATCGCCGGCCTGACACGCGGACGTGCCGCGCCCGCCGGCCCGGCCGACCTGACGCCGGTGCGGGCCGACGAGGCCACGACCCCGGGCGGGGTCGTCCACGTCGCCCGCACGCACCGCGACGACCTGCCCGAGGGGCTCGAGCGAGCAGCGGCCCCGACGCCGACGACAGGCGGGACGGCGGACTCGACGGCCGGCTCGACGGCGGGCTCGACGGCGGGCTCGACGGCGGGCTCCACCGCGGGTGCGCCAGAGTAGGGCGATGCAGACGGTGGAGACGAACTGGGCCGGCAACCACGCCTACCGGGCTCGCATCGAACGGCCCCGGTCGGTCGACGAGCTCCAGGAGGTCGTCGCGCGCGCCCCGCGCGTGCGCGCGCTCGGCTCCCGGCACTCGTTCACCGACCTCACCGACATCACCGACACCGACGCCGGCGTGCTCGTCTCGCTCGTCGACCTGCCGACCACCGTGGAGGTCGACGAGCGGACCCGCACGGCCCGCGTGACCGGCCGAGCGGCCTACGGCGAGGTGGCGACCCGGCTGCACACCGCCGGGTGGGCGCTGGGCAACCTCGCGTCGCTGCCGCACATCTCGGTCGCCGGTGCCGTCGCGACCGGGACGCACGGCTCCGGCGTCGAGAACGGTTCGCTCGCAACGGCGGTCGAGTCGTTGGACATCGTCGGGCCCGACGGGGAGCTGCGCACCACCAGCCGTGGGGACGCGGAGTTCGAGGGCAGCGTCGTCGCGCTCGGCGCGCTCGGGGTCGTCACCGCCCTGACGCTCGACGTCGAGCCCACCTACGACGTGCGCCAGGACGTCTACACCGGCTTGACGTGGGAGGCCCTGGCGGCCGAGCTCGAGACGATCACGAGCAGCGCCTACAGCGTCAGCCTCTTCACCCGCTGGACCGACGCGGGGGTGGAACAGGTCTGGCTCAAGAGCCGTGCCGACACGGCGCCCACCGAGCTCTTCGGTGCCCTGGCGGCCACGACGACGATGCACATGCTCGAGGGCGGGGTGACCGAGTCGGTGACCCAGCAGGGCGGTGTGCCCGGCCCGTGGCTGGACCGGCTGCCGCACTTCCGCATGGAGTTCACACCCAGCCGCGGGGAGGAGCTGCAGAGCGAGTACCTCCTGCCGCGCGAGCACGCACCGGCCGCCATCGAGCGGCTGCGCTCCCTGGGGCAGCGGATGGCGCCCGTGCTGCAGGTGTGCGAGCTGCGCACCGTCGCGGCCGACCAGCACTGGCTCAGCAGCGCGTTCGGCCACGACGTCCTCGGGGTGCACTTCACGTGGCTGCGCGACGTCGAGCGCGTGTATGCCCTCCTGCCTGCCATCGAGCAGGCGCTGCTTCCCCTCGGGGCCCGGCCGCACTGGGGCAAGTGCTTCGTCGCGCGGGCCGCCGAGCTCGCGCCCCTCTACCCCCGCCTCGCCGACTTCCGTGCCCTGCGCGACCGGGTCGACCCCGGGCGCACGTTCGGCAACGCCTTCCTCGACCGCGTCATCGGCTGACCTGCACCACGCGGCGTCCGTCAGGACGCGACCGTCAGAAGTCGCCCGAGGAGCGGCGCAGCCGGGTGAGGATGTCGAGCAGCGTGCGCACGTCGCGCTGGGAGAGGACCGGCTGCTCGAAGACCTCGGTGTTGAGCGCCTTGGTGGCCCGCTCGGCCAGCTCACGACCGGCAGGGGTGAGGGCCACGAGCATCGCCCGCCGGTCCTCGGGATGGGTGGAGCGCGTGACGAGGCCGGCGTCCTGCAGGCGGTCCACGGCATTCGTCACGCTCGTCGGGTGCACCTGCAGACGTGAGCCGATGACCTTCATCGGCAGCGAGCCGCGCTTGCTGAACCACAGCAGCATGAGCACCTCGTAGCGGGCGAACGTCACGCCCAGCGGGCGCAGGGTGGCCTCGACGCGCGCGAGGACGATCTGGTGCGCGCGCATGAGGGAGGTGATCGCCGCCATCCCGTCGGCCGCCGTCTCCCAGCCCTGCTCGACCCACTGCTCGCGGGCGCGGGCGATCGGGTCGAAGCCGAGGCCCGACCCGGCGGCGAGTGCGCCCGTGACAGCGGTGCCGTTGGTCTCCGCGCTCATTGCGCCATCGTAGGACGAGGACGCGTTGACGTCCATTAGTAGGAAGTCCTAGTATTTTTGGGTCAGCGTCGCACCCCGGAGGCCAGTCGTGACCGCGCAGTCGTCCCAGCAGCACCAGCCCGCCCAGCCCGCCCTGCACCACCCGAGCCACCACGTCCGGATCGTCACGGCGAGCAGCCTCTTCGACGGGCACGACGCGTCGATCAACATCATGCGGCGGATCATGCAGAGCCAGGGGGCCGAGGTCATCCACCTCGGCCACAACCGCTCCGTCCAGGAGGTCGTCGACGCCGCGATCGAGGAGGACGCGCAGGGCGTCGCGGTCAGCTCCTACCAGGGCGGGCACGTCGAGTACTTCGAGTACCTCGTGCAGCTGCTGCGCGAGAACGGCGCCGGTCACGTCCGCGTCGTCGGCGGCGGCGGCGGCGTCATCGTGCCGGAGGAGATCGCCCGGCTGCGCGAGTCCGGGGTCACGATCTTCAGCCCCGAGGACGGCCAGCGGCTCGGGCTCGTCGGCATGGTCAACGGCGTCGTCGCCGACTGCGACTTCGACCCGTGGGAGGTCGGCGTTCCCACCCTCGAGGCCGTCCTCGCCGGTGACCGTGCCGCGGTCGCGCGCGCCGTCACCGGCGCGCAGGAGGGCCAGCTGGACGACGCCCTGCTCGCCGGCGTCCGCGAGGCCGCCACCCGGCGGCACGTCCCCGTCCTCGGCATCACCGGCACTGGCGGCTCCGGCAAGTCCAGCCTCACCGACGAGCTCGTCCGCCGGCTGCGCCTCGACCAGCAGGACAAGCTGCGCGTCGCCGTCCTCGCCGTCGACCCCACGCGCAGCCGCGGAGGCGGCGCCCTCCTCGGCGACCGCATCCGGATGAGCTCGCTCGACGGCGACCGCGTCTTCTTCCGCAGCCTCGCCACGCGCGGCAAGAGCCAGGTGCCCGGGCGTCTCGACGACATCCTCGCCGTCGTCAAGGCCGCGGGCTTCGACCTCGTCGTCCTCGAGACCCCCGGCATCGGCCAGGGCGACGCCGCGATCGTCGAGCACTCCGACGTCTCGCTCTACGTCATGACGCCCGAGTTCGGTGCGAGCAGCCAGCTCGAGAAGATCGACATGCTCGACATGGCCGACGTCGTCGCCATCAACAAGTTCGAGCGCCGCGGCGCCGAGGACGCCCTGCGCGACGTCGGCCGCCAGATGGTCCGCAACCGCGAGGCGTTCGGCAAGGGCCCGGCCGACATGCCGGTGTACGGCACGAGCGCGGCCACCTTCAACGACGACGGCGTCACCGCGCTCTACCAGGAGCTGCGAACGCTCCTGTCCGACAAGGGGATGCCGGTCCAGGAGGGCATCCTGCCGCACGTCTCGACGAAGCAGTCCACGCGCATCTCCACCGTCGTGCCGGCCTCCCGCGTCCGCTACCTCGCCGAGATCAGCGAGACCGTCCGCCGCTACCACGCCGACACCGCGCGGTTCGCTGCCGCCGCGGCCCGGGTGCAGCGCCTCGACCTCGTCCGGGGCGAGCTCGTCGACGCCGGGTCCGACGCCTCGGGGGTCGACGCTCTGCTCGGGGCTGCGCGCACCGACGTGCCGCAAGCGGTCGCCGACGCGCTCACAGCCTGGCCCTCGGTCGTCGAGGCCTACTCGGGCGACGAACAGGTCGTCAAGGTGCGTGACCGCGAGATCGTCACCAAGCTGACGCGGGAGTCCTTGTCCGGCAACAAGATCCGGCGCGTGGTGCTGCCGCGCTACACCGACCACGGTGAGCTCGTGTCGTTCCTGCGTCGCGAGAACCTGCCCGGCTTCTTCCCCTTCACCGCGGGGGTGTTCCCGTTCAAGCGCGACAACGAGGACCCGGCCCGCATGTTCGCGGGCGAGGGCGACCCGTTCCGCACCAACCGGCGGTTCAAGCTGCTGTCGGAGGGTCAGCCGGCCACCCGCCTGTCCACGGCGTTCGACTCGGTGACCCTCTACGGCCGCGACCCCGACCCGCGTCCCGACGTCTACGGCAAGGTCGGCACGTCGGGCGTCTCCGTCGCCACCCTCGAGGACATGAAGGTGCTCTACAGCGGCTTCGACCTCGTCTCGCCGACGACGTCGGTGTCGATGACGATCAACGGTCCGGCGCCGACGATCCTCGCGTTCTTCCTCAACACCACCATCGACCAGCAGGTCGACGCGTTCCGCGACCGCGAGGGCCGGGAGCCCTCCGACGACGAGCGCGAGCAGCTGGCCGCGTACGCCCTCGCCAACGTCCGCGGCACGGTGCAGGCCGACATCCTCAAGGAGGACCAGGGCCAGAACACCTGCATCTTCAGCACCGAGTTCTCCCTGCGGATGATGGCCGACATCCAGGAGTGGTTCATCGAGCACCAGGTGCGCAACTTCTACTCGGTGAGCATCTCCGGCTACCACATCGCCGAGGCGGGGGCCAACCCCATCAGCCAGCTCGCGTTCACCCTCGCCAACGGGTTCACCTACGTGGAGAGCTACCTCGCGCGTGGCATGGCGATCGACGACTTCGCCCCGAACCTGTCCTTCTTCTTCAGCAACGGCATGGACCCCGAGTACTCGGTGCTGGGCCGGGTCGCCCGACGCGTCTGGGCCGTGGCGATGAAGGAGAGGTACGGAGCGGGGGAGCGCAGCCAGAAGCTGAAGTACCACGTGCAGACGTCCGGCCGCAGCCTGCACGCGCAGGAGATGGACTTCAACGACATCCGTACGACGCTCCAGGCGCTCATCGCCATCTACGACAACGCCAACAGCCTGCACACCAACGCCTACGACGAGGCCGTCACGACGCCGTCGGAGGAGTCGGTCCGCCGGGCGCTCGCGATCCAGCTCATCATCAACCGCGAGTGGGGCCTGGCGATGAACGAGAACCCGCTCCAGGGCTCGTACGTCATCGACGAGCTGACCGACCTCGTGGAGGAGGCGGTGCTCAAGGAGTTCGACCGCATCACCGAGCGCGGTGGCGTCCTCGGGGCGATGGAGACCGGATACCAGCGCGGTCGCATCCAGGACGAGTCGATGCTCTACGAGCACCGCAAGCACGACGGCAGCCTGCCGATCATCGGCGTCAACACCTTCCGCAACCCGCACGAGGGTGAGGTGCCGCGCAAGGTGGTCCTCGCCCGCGGCACCGAGGAGGAGAAGCAGGGCCAGCTCGCGCGGGTCCGCGCGTTCCGGGCCGACCACGAGGAGGAGGCGCGCGTGGCCCTCGACGAGCTGCGCCGCGTCGCCATCGAGGGCGGCAACGTCTTCGACGTCCTGATGCGCGCGGCGCGGGTGTGCTCCCTGCAGCAGGTGACCGAGGCGTTCTTCGAGGTCGGCGGCCAGTACCGCCGCAACGTCTGACCCCAGCGGAGGCCAAGCCGTGACGCTCGTCGACGACCTCGGGGCGCCGGTGCCGCTCGCGGCTCCCGCCCGCCGCGTCGTGTCGCTCGTCCCCTCGATCACCGAGGCCCTCGCGGCGACGCTCCCGCACGTGCTCGTCGGTGCCACCGACTGGTGCACGCACCCGGCGGGCCTTGCGGTGCAGCGGGTCCGGGGGACCAAGAACCCCGACCTGCGTGCCGTCTCGGCGCTGGGCCCCGACCTCGTCGTGGCCAACAAGGAGGAGAACCGGCAGCTGGACGTCCAGCGGATGCGCGAGGCCGGGCTCACGGTGTGGGTCACCGACGTCGAGACGGTCCCGGGCGCGCTCGACTCGCTCGAGCGGCTGTTCGCCGAGGGTCTCGGCGTCCCCGCACCCGGCTGGCTGCGCGCGGCTCGGGACGAGTGGTGCGGTCCCGTGCCCGAGCCGGCGCTCGAGGTGGCGGTGGCGGTCTGGCGGGACCCGTGGATGGCCGTCGGACGCGACACCTTCACCGGCGACGTCGTGGCCCGACTCGGCTGGCACAACGTCCTGTCCGAGCACGAGGACCGGTACCCGCACGTGGACCTCGAGGACCTCGACCGTGAAGGCGTGGACGTCGTCCTGCTGCCGGACGAGCCGTACGTGTTCACGGACGCGGACGGCCCCGAGGCGTTCCGGCGCACCCGCACGGCGCTCGTGAGCGGCCGGTTGCTCACGTGGTACGGCCCGTCCCTCGTCGGCGCCCGCCGCCCCCTCCTCGACGCGGTGGCCCGCGCCTCCTGAGCCAGGACGCCGAGTCCGGTTCAGTCGTCGAGGACGACGACACCGGCCAGGAGCAGGCGGCGGGCCAGGTCCAGCCCCACCATGTCGGCCCGCAGCACGCCGTCGTCGAGGAGTGCGACGAGCGTTCCCACGTCGTGCCGGCCGACGCTGAGGTCAGGCAGCCGGCTGGTCAGGCGCGCCCCACCGTCCGGCTCGGCGTGCAGCCGGGCCCCGAGGTGCGGTCGCAGCCGCAGGGCCGACCCGCCGTGGAGCGACTCGGCGGCCGCGACCTGCGCGAGCGGCCCCAGCGGTGCCGCGCGCTGGGCCTGGCACGAGCGGCGCTGCAGGGCGGTGACGACCTCCCCGGCCGGGACGGCTCGGAGCGCGTCGACGAGCGCTTCGCGGGCCACCTCGACGTCGTCGGTGAGGGCTGCCGCGTCCGGTCCGCCCGGTGACGGCGGGAGGCTGGCCCGGACCCGCTCGGCGTCGCTCGCCCGCTCGAGCGCGAGGGTCAGCAGCTCGTCGGCGAGGTGCCGTCGTGTCCACACGTGGATGCCCAGGGTGAGGTGCGCGCTCACCCCACCGAGGGCGGTGGCCGAGTGGATCCACCCGCGCGGGAGGTAGAGCACGTCGCCGGGCCGCAGGGTGGTCTCGTGCAGCGGCTCGTGCCGGGCCGCCTCCTCGACGTCGGCGCGGTGGTCGGTCCAGGGGTCGTCGCGCAGGGGAGCGGGTCGCACGGGCGGGCGCAGCCGCCACCGCTTCTCGCCCGAGGTCTGGATGACGAACACGTCGTGCACGTCGTAGTGGTCGTCGAAGCCGCGGCTCTGGCGGGGGGTGACGTAGGCGTTGGCCTGTACCGGGTGCCCCAGGTCGTCGGCCAGCTGCTGGGAGAAGTCGATGACGGGCCCCCACGTGCGGTGCAGGCCCTGCAGGACGATGGTGGCCCCCGAGGCGAAGAGGCCGAGCAGCTTGTCGTCGCTGACCTGGTCGGCGATGCCTGCCCCGACGCCGCCTCCGGCGGTGAACTCGCGGTCGCCGAGGGTGCGGCCCTCGCGCGCGACCCGGACGAACGGCGTGCGCAGCCCACGCCGGGACACCAGCTCGTCGACGTCGCCGAGGCGGAGCAGGTCCGCCGTCCCGTCGGGAAGCTGCTCGGCGCGCGACACGAGGGGTCGCCGGGCCCAGTGCTCGCGGGCGAACGCAGCACGGGAGAGGGGGACCAGGCAGGCGAGAGCCGAGTGCCCGCGCGACTGCAGGGGCACCCGGCTGGTGGTGTCGAGGGTCATCGCGACCCGGCCGCCTGCGGTGACGCGGTCACTCGGCGCTGCCGTCGGCCCCGCCGTCGCTCGTCCCGGTGTCGGCGCCACCGTCGGCCGGACCCTCGGCGCCGCCGTCGGCACCGCCGTCCTGCGTCCCGGTGTCGGCGCCGCCGTCAGCGGGACCCTCGGCGCCGCCGTCGGCACCGCCGTCCTGGCTGGTCACGTCGGCGCCACCGTCAGCGGGGCCCTCCGTGGTGGGGTCCTCGGACGAGAGTGGCATGTCGGTCATGGCGTCCTCCTCCACTGGTGCGGCGCCGGACGACGCCGTCACGAGCCACCTACCCGTTCCAGGGCCCGACCGCACGCGGCCGAACGCGGCCGAACGCGGCCGAACGCGGGCCCGGCGCGTCAGGTCAGGTGTCAGGTCAGGTGGTCGAAGTCCCCACGCGTCCAGGCCGCGTGCCGGTCGGCCGAGACGCGCAGCACCTCCTTGGCGTGGGCGCCGACGACGGCGCCGAAGTTGTTGTACAGCCGGTCGAAGTGCAGGCCCTCGAGCTGAGCGGCGATGCGCTGGACCACGGCGCCGGACAAGGGGATCCGGTTCGGGTAGCTGCGCATGAAGCTGACCGTCCGCCCGTCCGGGTTGGGGAAGACGGCGTCACCGGCGAGCAGGACGCCGCGGCCGTCGTTGCCCGTGGACCACTCCACGACGGCCTGGCCGCGGAAGTGCCCACCGACGCGGTGCAGCGTCAGCCCGGGGGCCACCTGGCGGGTCTCGCCCCACAGCTCGAGGAGCGGGTCGCGGCGTCGGACCCACTCGGCGTCGCGCTCGTTGACGAGCACCGGCACGCCGCCGAGCCGCCTTGCCCACTCGGTCTGCACGCCGTACATGTGCGGGTGGCTCGCGGCGACCGCGAGCACCGGGCCGATGGCGCGGACCTGCTCGAGCGCCGCGTCGTCGACGTAGCCGACGCAGTCGAACAGGAGCACGCCCTCGGGGACCCGCACGACCATGGTCTGCTGCCCGATCCCCACCTCCGGCTCGGCACGCAGGCCCCAGAGGCCGGGCTCGACCTCGGCGACGCTGATGCGGGTGCCGGCCCGGCACAGCTGGTCCAGGGTCGTCCACCGCTGGCCGTCGGAGGGCACCCACTGGCGCTCGTCCTCGCAGATGGCGCACGTCTCGGGCGGTTCGGGCAGGTCGTCGGTCTCGACGGCGCACGTCGCACAGATCCAGGTCACCGGCCCAGCCTGCCCGTCGCTGCCGCGCCGCACCACCCGGTTTGCGGGAGGATGCACGGGTGATCCTGCACCTGCGCGCCGCCGTCGAGGAGCTGTACGCCGAGAGCCCCGCGCGGTTCACGGCGCGCCGGTCCGAGCTGGCGGCGCAGGCCAAGGAGGCCGGTGACAAGGACCTCGCCGCAGCGGTCACCGCACTGCGCAAGCCGACGGTCGCCGCATGGGCGGTCAACCACTTCGTCCGCACGTGCCGCGACGAGCTCGACGAGCTGCGTTCGTTCGCCGAGCTGCTCCGCGAGGCCCAGCGCACCCTCGACGCCGACCAGCTGCGCCTGCTGGGCCGCGAGCGGTCCCGGCGCGTCGACGCCGTCGCCGAACGCGTCGAGCAGGAGGCCGCGGCGGCCGGCCAGCGGATGGGCGCGAGCGTGGCGGCCGAGGTGCGCGACACCCTCACCGCACTCATCGCCGACGAGGACGCCGAGGCCACGGTGCTCACCGGGGCCCTCGTCAAGGCGCTCAGCTACTCGGGCTTCGGCTCCGTCGACCTCGCGGACGCCGTGGCCCTCGACGACCTGTCGGCCGACGCCGCCGGGGCCGCCGGAGCCGCCGGGCGCCCGAGCCTGTCCGTCCTCGACGGCGGTGGCGGTGACGCCGTCGACCTCGAGGAGCGCCGTCGGGCCCGGCGCACCGCCGAACGCGAGCGTCTGTCGTCCGCGCTGGAGTCGGCTCGTGAGGCGCTGCGCTCCGCCGACCGGCACGTCGCCGTCCTGACGGCGCGCGAGGAGGAGGTCACCGAGGGCATCGCCGACCTCGAGCGCCGTCTCGCGACGGCACGCGAGCGGCTGGCCAAGGTCGGCGCGGAGCTCGCCGAGGCGACGGCCGAGCGGGACGCCCGCGAGACCGCAGAGGCCGCGGCCCGCCGGGCGCTCGAGGACCACGACGCCGCCGGCTGAGCCTCGCACGGGCCGGGTGGGCACCCCTCCCGTGGCCGCCCCGCCGATTTCGTATCCGCGCCTCGGACCGTGTAGTCTCACCGACGCACAGCAGGTCGAACTGGGCCCCGCGCCGCGGGTTCCGATCGTTCGGCCGTGCCCCAATAGCTCAGTCGGCAGAGCGTTTCCATGGTAAGGAAAAGGTCTAGGGTTCGATTCCCTATTGGGGCTCTGGTCGGTCGGTCCCCGGGCAGCCCGCGCGAGCGGGTCCGGTGCCGGCAGCCCATGGCGGGGTAGCTCAGCTGGTTAGAGCGCACGACTCATAATCGTGAGGTCGCGGGATCGAGCCCCGCTCCCGCTACCACGGAGCGCGACGGTCCACGGATTTCTCGATTCGCCGGGCCGTCACGTAACCTTGTACGTCGCGTCCTCGTGCCGAGGCGTGGGGTCACCCCCGGGCACGCGCGCGACACCCGTCGCAGGACGACCCGATACATCCCAGCACGTTCCCGAAAGAGCAGGTTGCCGTGGCCAGCAAGAGCAGCGACGTCCGTCCGAAGATCACGATGGCGTGTGTGGACTGCAAGGACCGCAACTACATCACGAAGAAGAACCGTCGGAACAACCCCGACCGTCTCTCCTTCAACAAGTTCTGCCCGAAGTGCGGCAAGCACACGGAGCACCGCGAGACCCGCTGACGCGGACTGCTCTTCACGCGTCACCACACGACCGCTCCCTCGGCCACCCGGCCGGGGGAGCGGTCGTCGTCCACCGGTCGATAGGCTGCCCGCATGCCGGTGAACGAAGACTTCCAGGGCCGGGTGTACCCGCCCACCGACACCTACCGCGTCAGTGCGGCCAAGATCCGCGAGTTCGCCGAGGCCGTCGGATCCACCGACCCGGTCCACGTCGACGTCGACGTCGCGCGGGCCCGCGGCTACGCCGACGTCATCGCGCCGCCGACCTTCGCGGTCCTCATCGCCCAGCAGTGCGACGCCCAGCTGATCCGCGACCCGGAGGCCGGCATCGACTTCTCCCGGGTCGTCCACGGCGAGCAGCGCTTCACCCACCACCGGCCGCTGACCGCCGGCGACGCCGTCGTCGGCACCCTGCACGTCGACACCGTCCGCGAGGCCGGTGGCCACGCCATGGTCACGACGCGCACCGAGCTGGCCACCGAGGACGGCGAGGCCGTGTGCACGGCCACGTCCACCATCGTCATCCGAGGAGGCGAGTGATGAGCAGCGACACCACCACCGGCGTGCGCGCCCTGGCCTCCGTGTCGGTCGGCGACGCCCTGCCGCCGCGCACGGTGCACGTCGACCGCCCTCGCCTCGTGCAGTACGCCGGCGCGTCCCTCGACCGCAACCGGATCCACTGGGACGAGCGGTTCGCCAAGGAGGTCGGGCTGCCCGACGTCATCGCTCACGGGATGTTCACCATGGGCTCGGCGGTCACCGTCGTCACCGACTGGGTCGGCGACGCCGGCCGCGTCGTCGAGTACGGCGTCCGGTTCACCAAACCCGTCGTCGTGCCCTACGACACCGGTGCCGACATCGACGTCTCGGGCGTCGTCAAGGCCGTCGACGCCGAGACGGGCCGCGTCACCGTCGAGCTGACCGCGACGTGCGGCGGCGAGAAGGTGCTCGGCCGCGCGCTCGCCGTCGCCCGCCTCGACTGAGCCTCGTGCGCGAGCAACACGGCGTCCCGCTCGCCGGGCTGACGACGATGCGGGTCGGCGGCCCTGCCGCCCGTCTCGTCACCGTGACGACCACCGACGAGCTCGTCGACGCCGTCCGCGAGGTCGACGACGCCGACGAGCCGCTGCTGCTGCTGTCGGGCGGCTCCAACCTCGTCGTGGCCGACGACGGCTTCGCCGGCACCGTCGTGCGCGTCGCGACCTCCGGCATCGCTCCGGAGTCGGCCGACTGGTGCGGCGGGGCCGTCGTGCGCGTGGCCGCGGGTGAGGACTGGGACGGCGTCGTCGACCGGTTCGTCGGTGAGGGCTGGGCGGGCGTCGAGGCGCTGAGCGGGATCCCCGGGCTCACGGGCGCGACCCCGGTCCAGAACGTCGGCGCCTACGGCCAGGACGTGTCGCAGACCGTCTACCAGGTGCGCGCGTGGGACCGGCGTGACCAGGTCGTGCGCACCTTCGCCAACGCCGACTGCGCCTTCACCTACCGGCACTCCCTCTTCAAGGGCACGAGCCGCTACGTCGTCCTCGACGTCGTCTTCCAGCTCGAGGTGGCCGACCTCTCGCGGCCCGTCGCCTACGCGGCGCTCGCCGAGGGCCTCGGCGTCGAGCTGGGCACCCGCGTGCCGCTCGCCGACGCCCGTGCCGCGGTCCTGGAGCAACGCCGCCGCCGCGGCATGGTCCTCGACGGCGACGACCCCGACACGTGGTCGTGCGGCTCGTTCTTCACCAACCCGGTCCTGAGCCGGCGCGAGTTCGACGACCTCGTCGAGCGCGTCGGTGAACGGCTCGGCTACGAGGGCCCGACGCCGCCGCGGTTCCCCGAGCCCGACGGGCGCGTCAAGACCAGCGCCGCCTGGCTCATCGACCAGGCCGGGTTCGGCAAGGGCTACGGGCTCCCCGGACCGGCGTCGTTGTCCACGAAGCACACGCTCGCGGTGACCAACCGCGGCGGGGCGAGGACCGCCGACGTGCTCGCGCTCGCGCGACGGGTGCGCGACGGCGTCCACGAGGCCTTCGGCGTGACGCTCGTCAACGAGCCGGTGCTCGTGGGTGAGCGTCTCTAGACCGCGCGCCACCCGGGGACGCGGGCGGCCCCGGCTCCCGGAGGAGTCCGGGGCCGCGGATGAGCCCAGCACCGCGTCAGCGGGTCAGCTGCACCCAGAACATCCGCGCCTTGATGGTCTTGTCGGTCGTGCTGACCTTGTACGGCGGACGGTTGTACTGGAGCCGCAGCGACGTCGACGTGCCGCGGTCGACCTTGAAGAACAGCCAGCCGCGCTCGGTCTGGCCGCGCTTCGCGGCGCCCAGGGGGATCGCGTGGTAGGCCTTGCCGAACTCGGCCGTCGCGGCCACGGTCTGAGGGGGGCTCGTGGCCACGAGCGAGATCATCGTCGGGCTGAGCGTCGCGGAGTACCGCGAGCCCGCGTCGAGCTGCACCTTGACCCCGACGATCTCGAAGGCCTCGGCCCCGACCGGCTGGTTGGCCGGGAACGGCAGGTTGCGCGAGATCTTGAGCGCGGTGATGGTGTGGCCGAGGTCGGGGTCCTTGATGACGGCCTTGAGGTCCTTGGTGGAGAAGGCCGGAGGGGTCGTCGGCGCTGCGCTCGTCGTCGAGGTCGTCGCCTCGGGCGTCGTCGTGGACGTGCTCGGGGCCGACGTGCCGGCGGGTGTGCCCGCGGTGGGCTCGGACGTCACGGGGGCCTCGCCGCTGCATCTGTCTCTTATACACATCTGACGCTGCCGACGACGGA
>NZ_JBPGXG010000040.1:0-31346 GCF_056755255.1 Monashia sp. HAY1-5C
GAGGTAAATAGGCATCGATTTTTGACACGCTGTTGAGTTCTCAAGAATCAGACACACACCATCAACCACACCCACACACGCAGGCCCGGCCTCCGGGGATTCCGTTTCATGCTGCCCGTCGCACCTGGTCGGATCGCATCCGTGACCCGCTCTGAGGAGCGACCGGATCGATCCGCCGGACTCGGCGGGCTTCACCACTCTACCCCATCCTCGAGGGTGTCCGTGACGCTGTCACGGCCACCCGGTCGGGCGGGTCAGAGCCCCGTCGAGACCCTGTTCGGGGCTCCGTGACGGAGGTGAGACGTCACCCGAGGGACCGGCCAACTTCGCTCTCGACCAAGTCGATCGCCGTGGCGTCCGTTGCTCCCTGTCGGGCTGACGAAGAGAACAGTACAGGTGATGGGCCAGACCGCCAAAACGGCTCCCCCGCCGCCCGATCCGAGCGGCGGGCCGTCACCGCCAGCCGGGGGTTCCATCCCACCGGCACGGGTCCGGGGAACGCCGTGAAGGCCTCGCCCGCGCCCGCCCGTCCGGGGCTGCGGCGAGCACCCCCTCGGGCTCGCGCCGGTACAGCCGTCAGGCGAGCAGTCGCGCGACCTCGGCCATCTCGGCCGGGGTCAGGGGGCCGTGCGAGAGCGCGCCGGCGTTCGCCTCGGCCTGTGCCACGGTGCGGACCCCGGGGATCGGGACGGTGGCCGCGCTGCGTCCCCAGATCCAGGCCAGCGCCCCCTGGGCGGGCGTGCGCCCGCCCGAGGTGATGACCTCGCGGATCGCGGCCGCGCGGGCGAGCCACTCCGGGTTGGGCCTGCCGTCGATGAAGTACGCCATCCAGGCCGCACCCGTGGCGCGGACGTCGGTGGCGGACAGCGTGGCCCCGCCGTCGTAGGCCCCGGTGAGCACGCCCATCCCGAGGGGACCGCGGTTGATGCTCGCGAGGTTCTCGGTCTCGCAGAGGTCGAGCATGGCCGGGTTGTCCTCGAGCACGTTGAGCTGGTGCTCGACGGCCGTGCAGTGCGGGCCCTGCGCGAAGACCCGGGCACGCTCCACGTCGTCGGTGCTCCAGCCGTACGCCCGGATGGTGCCCTCGTCGACGAGGGAGTCGAGCACGGTCCGCACGTCCTCGGCCCGCGCCGGTTCGAGGTCACCGACGTGGAGCAGCAGCACGTCGATCCAGTCCGTGCCGAGGCGCCGCAGGCTCTCGGCGCACGACCGGCGCACCGCGTCCGGCGTGACGTCGACGCCGCTGACGCTCTTGGCCGCCTCGTCCACGACGTAGCCGAACTTCGTGGCGATCACGACGTCCGAGCGCCGGTCGGCGACGGCCCTCCCCAGCACGACCTCGCTGTGGCCGGCCCCGTAGTTGGCGGCCGTGTCGAAGAAGGTGACGCCACCGGCCATCGCCGCGTGGAGCGCGCGGACCGACTCCGCGTCGTCGACCTCGCCCCAGCCGGCCTGCTGTCCGCCCATGGTCCACGGGCCACCGATGGCCCAGCAGCCCACACCGAGGGCACTGACCTCGATCCCGCTGCGGCCGAGGGTCCGTCGGGTGGTGATGGTGCTCTCCGATGTCGTCATGACCGCGACGCTAGATCCTGGAGCGCGCACCAGATCAAGCCCTTTCGGACACCGATCCCACGCTCGGTGCCTCTACGGTGGACCGATGACGACGACAGGCGACGCCGCCGGTCTCCGCGTGGGAGAGGCTGCACGAGCGGCAGGGGTCAGCATCGACACCCTCCGGTACTACGAGCGCGAGGACCTGCTTCGCACCGAGCGGACCCCGAGCGGCCACCGCCGCTACTTCGACTCCGACCTGGACTGGATCGGCGTCCTCACCTGCCTGCGCGAGTCGGGCATGCCGATCCGGCGGATGCGCGAGTTCGCCACGCTCGTCGGCGAGGACGACGACGCCACCGTCGGCGCGCGCATCGAGCTGCTCGAGGAGCACCGGGCCGACGTCGTTCGCCGGATCCGCGAGCTGGAGTCCAACCTGCGACGCGTCGAGGGGAAGCTGGCCTGGTACCGGGACCGCCTCGCCGAGGGCGACCCGACGGAGGCCCCTTCGCCCCGGCCCCAGGCGTAGGACCCGGCCCGGGGCGTCAGGTCGCGAGGCTCGGCCACGAGCTCGCGGGCTCGACGACCGGCGACCGGTCCGCCCCTCGGGTCAGGACAGCGGCTTGAGGACGTCGAGACCGACGAAGGGACGCAGTGCCTCGGGCACCACGACCGAGCCGTCGGCCTGCTGGTGGTTCTCGAGGATGGCGACGAGCCAGCGGGTCGTGCCGAGCGTGCCGTTGAGCGTCGCCACGGCGCGCGTGCCCGGGCCGTTCGGGTCGCGTTCGCGGGTTCCCAGCCGGCGCGCCTGGTACGTGGTGCAGTTCGACGTCGAGGTCAGCTCGCGGTAGCGGCCCTGCGTCGGCACCCATGCCTCGCAGTCGAACTTGCGCGCGGCCGGGCTGCCGAGGTCACCGGCCGCCGTGTCGATGATGCGGTAGGGCACCTCGACCTTGGCGAGCATCTCGCGCTCCCAGTCGAGGAGGCGCTGGTGCTCGGCCTCGGCGTCCTCGACGCGGCAGTAGCTGAACATCTCGACCTTGTGGAACTGGTGCACGCGGATGATGCCGCGGGTGTCCTTGCCGTGCGAGCCGGCCTCGCGCCGATAGCAGGCCGACCAGCCGGCGTAGCGCTTCGGCCCGCCCGACAGGTCGATGATCTCGTCGGCGTGGTAGCCGGCGAGGGCCACCTCCGAGGTGCCGGTCAGGTAGAGGTCGTCGGCCTCCAGCCGGTAGACCTCCTCGGCGTGGGCGTCCATGAAGCCGGCGCCGACCATGATCTCCGGCCGCGCGAGCGTCGGGGTGATCATCGGCGTGAACCCCGTCGCGGTCGCCTGCGCGATGGCCATGTTGAGCAGCGCCAGCTCGAGCTGGGCCCCGACGCCGGTCAGGTAGTAGAAGCGCGCGCCGCCGACCTTGGCGCCGCGCTCCATGTCGATGGCGCCGAGCCGCTCGCCGAGGGCGAGGTGGTCCAGCGGCTCGAAGCCCTCGGCCGCGAAGTCGCGCGGCGTGCCGACGGTCTCGAGCACGACGTAGTCGTCCTCGCCGCCGGTGGGCACGCCCTCGATGATGACGTTGCCGACGCGTCGGAGCAGCCGGTCGAGCTCGGCGCCGGCGGCGTCGGCCTCCTCCTCGAGGCCCTTGACCCGGTCGCTCAGCGTCGCGGCGTGCGCGCGCGCCTCGTGGGCCTTCCTCTCGAGCTGCTCCGCGTCGGCGTCCCCGGCCTTCCGCGCCTTCTGGAACGCGCCCATGGCGGCACCGACGGCCTTGCTGACCGTCTTCTGCTCGGCGCGGAGGCGCTCGAAGTCGGTGAGGGACGATCGACGGCGCTCGTCGGCGGCGAGGATCGCATCGACGATCCCCGGGTCCTCTCCACGGGCCTGTTGCGAGGCGCGGACCCGGTCCGGTTCGTCGCGCACGAGCTTGATGTCGATCACGCGCGCCAGCCTAACGGCGCCCGCAGGCCGCCCTCGACCGAGTTCCGGACGGGGCGCGACGGCGACCCGACGCGTCGAGCGGCCGGTGTCCTCGACGGACACCGGCCGCTCGTCTCGAGGGGTTGCGGGACGCGGTCCTCCGACGGGTCCGCCGTGGGCTACTTGACCTCGGCGCGGGTCAGGCGCCAGATGCCGACGGCGAGCGGTGCGACGACCCACAGGCCGACCGACGCGCCGAGGTGGGCCCACTGGGAACCGGTGAGGGAGCCCTCGAAGAGCGGCTGCATCGTCTGGTTCAGGTCGAGCCACTCCGCGGCCGACCGCAGCCACGAGACCATCGAGCCGAGGATCGACCACGCGGTCGGCAGGACGAAGAAGACGACGACGGCAGCCGGGGTGTTCTTGAAGAGCATGCCGAAGCCGACGCCCTGCGCGACACCGAGCAGCACGTAGCCCGCGGCCCCGAGGAGGACGAGCCCGCCGATGGACCAGTCGGGGTCGATGCCGCGGAAGGTGATGGCGGCCTGGTGCGCGACGCCGGCGAGGGCGAGCGAGAGGGCGAAGGCGGCCGCGCCGACGACCAGGGCGCTGAGGAGCTTGGCCCACGCGACGCGGATGCGCCGCGGCTCGAGACCGAACGTGACGAGCCCGGTGCGTTGGCTCCACTCCGCCGTCACGGCGAGGATGCCGACGACGGGCAGGATGAGGGCCATCGGCATCGTCGTGGCCTGGAGGTACTCACCGAAGGCGTGCTGGCCGCCCTCGTTGAAGAACATGATCGTCAGGGCGACGGCGATGATCGCGCCGATGCCGACGAGCAGCCAGCGTCCTGCGCGGGTGTCGAGCATCTTGCGCAGCTCGACGTGCAGGAGGCGGGTGAAGGGCACCCCGGTCGTGGGCCGCTCGCCGCCGATACGGGCCGGCATGGTCGCCCTGCTGGGCAGCGCCGACTCGACGTGCCTCGGGGACGCCTGTGCTGCAGGCGCGTTCGTGGTGGTGGTGGTGGTGGTGGTGGGCGTGGTGGTCATGCCGCCACCTCCTCTCGGGCGGCGTCGGCCGTGAGGTCGAGGAACATCTCCTCGAGGCCCCTGCTGTCGCCACCGCGCAGCTCGGTCAGGACGACCTGGTGGGCGGCGGCGACGCGTCCCACCACGAGCGGCTCGGCCTCGACCTGCAGCCCGCCGGTCGGGGTGCGGTGCGCGGCGACCGACTCGGCCGTGAGCGCCGCGAGGAGCGCGTCGTCGTCGGTCGAGCGCACGTGCGTGCCCGCGCCGGCGAGCAGCTCGTCCTTGGTGCCCTGCGCCATGATGCGACCGTGGCCGATGACGACGATCTCGTCGGCGACGCGCTCGATCTCGCCCAGCAGGTGCGAGGACAGCAGTACCGTGCCGCCCTCGTTGGCGTAGCCGCGCAGCAGGTCGCGCATCCACCGGATGCCGGCCGGGTCGAGGCCGTTGGCCGGCTCGTCGAGGATGAGCACCTCGGGGTCGCCGAGGAGCGCGTGGGCGATGCCGAGGCGCTGGCGCATGCCGAGGGAGTAGTTGCGGACCCGCCGGTTCGCCTCCTTGTCGGTGAGGCCGACGAGCTCGACCATCTCGTCGACGCGGCCACGGCCGACACCCATGAGGATCGCCCCGAGCGTCAGCACCTCCCGGCCGGTGCGTCCGGCGTGCTGCGCCGACGCGTCGAGGAGCAGGCCGACGTGGCGGCCCGGGTTCGGCAGGGCGCCGTACGGCCGGCCGAGCACCGTGGCCCGCCCGGAGGTCGCCGGGGTGAGGCCGGACATGACGCGCATCGCGGTCGTCTTGCCGGCGCCGTTCGGTCCGAGGAAGCCGGTGACGAGACCGGGCTTGACCTCGAACGAGATGTCGTCGACGGCCGTGAAGGCGCCGTACCGCTTGGTGAGTCGTTCGACTGTGATCATGGGCCACACCCTGTCGGTGACGCGGGGCCTCGCGCATCCGTCATGAGCCTGATTCCGACCCCTACCCAGGTCGTAGCCGACCCTGACCCGAGTCAGGGTCGGACCGGGCGAGCGGCCGCTCCGGCGGGCGGCGCCGGCGGGCCGCGCCGGCGGTCCGGAAATGCGGTGGACGCGTCGCCGGCGACAGCTCTAGGGTCTCGCCTCGTGTGGATCTCCTGATGCCTCGAGCCCGCCCGCGCCGTGACCGTCCGCCACCGGACGAGGTCACGCCGCGGGGCCCTGCCGACCATCAAGGACCACGCCATGTCTTCCACCCTCACCGTCACCGACCTCGACGTCGCCTTCGGCGCTCGCGTCCTCTTCTCGGGCCTGGGCCTGGTCGTGTCCGACGGCGACGTCACCGCCGTCGTCGGCCCCAACGGGTCCGGCAAGTCGACGCTGATGCGCACCCTCGCGGGCGAGCTGCCCGTCGAGCGCGGCGCGGTGCGTCTCGCACCTGCCGACGCGACGGTCGCCTGGCTCCCGCAGGCGTTGCCCGACGCGCAGGAGTCCCTGCTCGCGTACGCGCGCCGGCGCACCGGCGTCGCCGCAGCCGACGCCGAGCTCGAGGCGGCCTCGGCCGCGCTGGCCGAGGCGTGCCCCGGTGCGGAGGACCGCTACGCCGTGGCGCTCGAGCGGTGGCTCGCGCTCGGTGCGGCCGACCTGGACGAGCGCCTGCCGGAGGTGTCGGCACGCGTGGGGCTCGACGTCGACGCGTCGCGTCCGCTCGGCACGCTCTCGGGCGGACAGGCGGCGCGGGCGAGCCTCGTCGCCGTCCTGCTGAGCCAGTACGACGTGCTGCTGCTCGACGAGCCGACCAACGACCTCGACGCGCGGGGCCTGGACCTCATGGTCGACTTCGTCCGGTCGCACGAGGGCCCGGTGCTCGTCGCGAGCCACGACCGGACGTTCCTCGACGCGGTCGCGACCGACGTCCTCGAGCTCGACCTGGCGCAGCAGAAGGTCGCCCGCTACTCGGGCGGCTGGAGCGCCTACGTGGAGCAGCGCGAGCTGGCCCGCGCCCAGGCGTGGGACGCCTGGGAGGGCTACACCGCCGAGCGGGAGGCGCTGCTCGGCCAGGCCCGCCAACGGGCCGACTGGGCGGTCCGGGGGCGCACCGGGCCGAAGGCGACGAAGGAGCCCGACAAGCACATCCGCGAGAAGCACCGGGCCCGCGCGGACCGGCAGGGTGCCAAGGGCGCCCGCCTCGAGCGGGCCGCGGACCGGCTCGCCGTCGTCGACCAGCCGCGCAAGGAGTGGCAGCTGCGGTACTCGATCACGCCGGGGAGGCCGTCGGCCGACGTCGTCGCGACGCTGTCGGACGCGGTCGTCGAGCGGCACGGGTTCCGGCTCGGCCCGGTGTCGCTCGTCGTCGGCCGCGGGGACCGGATCGCCCTCGTCGGCGACAACGGCAGCGGCAAGACGACGCTGCTCGGCGCGCTCCTCGGCGACCTGCCGCTCGCCTCCGGTCGCCGCGCGTCGGGCACCCGCGTGTCCGTCGGGGTGCTCGACCAGCGACGCCGCCTGCTCGACACCGACGCGACGGTCCTCGACGTCGTGCGCCGCGAGCTCGGCCCCCACGCGCGGACGGGCCGGGAGTGGCCGGCCGGCGACGTGCGGACCCTGCTGGCCAAGTTCGGCCTCGGCGCCGAGCACGTCGGGCGCCCGGCGCGAAGCCTGTCGATGGGTGAGCGGACCCGGGCGCTCATGGCGCTCTTCCAGGGCCGTGAGGTCAACGTCCTCGTCCTCGACGAGCCCACCAACCACCTCGACGTCCCGGCGATCGAGCAGCTGGAGGCGGCCGTCGCGGCCTACGACGGGACGGTTCTCGTCGTCAGCCACGACGTGTCGCTGCTCGAGGCCATCGGGCTGACGCACCGCTGGCACCTCGAGGCCGGCCGGGTCCGCGTCGAGGCCCTCTGAGGCTGCGCCGCGCCGCAGGTGTCGCGGACCCCTCCCCATTCGGGCCGAGGTGCGCGACGCTGGGGTCATGCCTGCCACGACCGTCGTCCTGTTCGGCGCCACCGGTGACCTCGCCAAGCGCAAGCTGCTCCCGGGCCTGCTCCACCTGCACGAGAGCCAGCTGCTCGAGGGCCTGCGCGTCGTCGCCACGAGCCTCGAGAACCTGACCCGCGACGAGTTCCTCGACCTCGTGTTCGCCTCGATCCGCGAGCACTCGAGCCACGACGTCACGGACGACGACCTGCGCGAGTTCGCCGACCGCATCCACTGGGTGCCGGGTTCGGCTGGGCCGCAGGGGATCCGGGACGCGGTGGACGAGTCGGAGCAGATCCTCGGGCCCGAGGCGTGGCGCCTGCACTACCTGTCCGTGCCGCCGAAGGCCGCCCTCGCGGTGGTGCGCCAGCTCGAGGAGGCCAAGCTGGTCGAGCGCAGCCGGATCATCATGGAGAAGCCGTTCGGGACGGACCTGGCCAGCGCCCGCGCCCTCAACGCCGAGCTGCACGAGGTCTTCGCCGAGGAGCAGATCTTCCGCATCGACCACTTCCTCGGCAAGGAGGCGGCCCAGAACATCCTCGCGTTCCGGTTCGCCAACGGCCTCTTCGAGCCGATCTGGCACCGCAACCACATCGACCACATCCAGATCGACGTGCCCGAGACGCTGGGCCTGGCCCAACGGGCCGACTTCTACGAGGGCACCGGCGCCTACCGCGACATGGTCGTGACGCACCTGTTCCAGGTGCTCGCGTTCACGGCCATGGAGCCGCCCACGTCCCTGGAGCCCCATGCGATCAGCGAGGAGAAGAACAAGGTCTTCCGGTCGATGGCCCCCATCGACCCGCACGACGTCGTCCGTGGCCAGTACGTCGGCTACCGCGACGAGCCCGGTGTCCGCTCCGACAGCGACACCGAGACGTTCGTGGCGCTCAAGTGCCACGTCGACAACTGGCGCTGGGCCGGCGTCCCCTTCTTCCTACGCACCGGCAAGCGTCTCGCCGAGGGCGCCCGCATCATCTCCATCGCCTTCAAGGAGCCGCCGCGCTCGATGTTCCCGGCCGGTTCGGGCGTCGGCGACAACGGCCCGGACCACCTGACCTTCGACCTCGCCGACAAGTCTCGGATGTCGCTGTCGTTCTACGGCAAGCGACCCGGACCGGGCATGAAGCTCGACAAGCTGTCGATGCAGTTCTCCGTGCAGGAGACCAACTGGGCGGGCGCCGTGCTCGAGGCGTACGAGCGGCTGATCTACGACGCGGCGCGGGGCGACCGGACGCTCTTCACCTCGGCCGAGGGCATCGAGCGGCTGTGGGAGGTGAGCCAGCCGCTGCTCGACAACCCGCCGACCGTGCGGCCGTACCAGCCGGGCACGTGGGGCCCGAACCAGATCCACCAGCTCGTCGCGCCGTTCACGTGGCGGCTGCCGTTCGAGCGCCCGTGGCGCAGCCCGAACGACTACGGCGCCTGACCTGTCTCCGGCTCAGCCGGCGGTCGCCCGGGTGAAGCCCTTGTAGCGCCTCCCCTGGTGGATGAGGTGTCCGCGGTCGCCCTCGGCGAGCTGCCCGTAGTCGCGCCCGCTCACCTGCAGCTCGCGCCGCTGCCCCGAGTCCTCCTCGAAGGTCACGAAGTACGTCGTGGTGGTGCTGGCCGGCCCGGCGATGCTCGCCGGTCCGCTCGCATCGGCACCGGGCAGCGCGGCGGAGCCGGACCGCCGGCGCACGTCGGTACGCCTGGACACGACGAGGGCATCGACGCTGCGCAGCGGCGCGGCCTGGTCGGTACGCCACTGCGCGACGCCCTTGACGAGCGTGTAGACGACTCCCGCGACGACGAGCGTCGCGACGAGGCCGAAGAAGAGGAGGAAGCCGCTCGGCGGATCGGCCATCGCCGGGTCGAACGGGACGAAGTCGTCGGTGAGCATGCGCACCCCTGTGTGCTCGAGCCAGTGAGGACCGCAGTATGACTCGTCCGGGAGCCGGACGGTTGCATCACGGGCGGCGTCGGCGCCGGACGCTCACTCGCCGGGGTAGACCACCCCGACCTGGCGGCGCACCTCGTCCATCGTCTCCATGACCCGCAGCATCGTCGCGTGCGGCATGAGGGGCGACTCGCGCTCGCCGGCGGCGAGGCACCGGGCGAACTCGGCTGCCTCGTAGGAGAACCCGCGGACGTCCTCCGGCAGGCCGCCGGGACGCTCGTCGAGCACCTCGTTGTCGAGGCCGACGAGGCGCAGCGTCGAGCCTGCGCCGTAGAAGGTGCCGGTGAGCTCGAGGCGCGCGGCGGTGCCGGCGACGACGGCGGTGCACGGCGTGACACCGGCCATGGTGCACGACAGGACGCCGTGGGCACCGGCCGCGTTGGCGACGGTGACCGTGGTCGTGGCGTCGACGCCGAGGTCGGTCAGCGTCCCCTTCGCCTGCACCGATGCGGGTGGGCCGAGGACGAGGTCGGCGAAGGACACGGGATAGACGCCGAGGTCGAGCAGGGCCCCACCGGCGAGCTCGGGCTGGGCCAGACGCTCGGGGCCGTCGGGGTAGAGCCGAAGCCCGTGGTCGGCGAAGACCGTGACGACCTCGCCGATGAGGCCCGACTCGACGACGTGCCGCACGACGTCGTACTGCGGCAGGAACCGGCTCCACATCGCCTCGACGACGAGCAGGTCGCGCGCGGCCGCGGCGTCGAGCACCTCGCGGGCCTCGGCCGCGCTGCGGGTGAAGGCCTTCTCGACGAGGACGGGCTTGCCGGCCTCGATGGCGAGGAGGGCGTGCGCACGGTGCTCGGAGTGGGGTGACGCGACGTACACGGCGTCGACCTCGGGGTCGGCGACGAGGTCCTCGTAGCTGCCGTGGGCCCGGGGGATGCCGTACTCGTCGGCGAACTCCTGCGCGCGGACGTGGCTGCGCGACCCGACGGCCACGACCTCGGAGGCGGTTCCGACGGCGACGGCCTCGGCGAACGAGTGCGCGATGCCGCCCGGCGCGAGGACACCCCAGCGGATGGCCGGAGCGTCGTGCGGGTCAGGGGTTCGCGCGGCCGGCAGCGCGAGGCGCACCTCGATGGGGAGCGTCACGCCTTCACGTCCCACAGGTGGTGGCGGATGTCGTGCGCGAAGTACACGGCCAGCGTGCCCGCCGTGAACTCCGACCCGTTGCTGCGCAGCGCCGGCCAGCCCCACTCGTCCCCGACCGGGCGCTGGAAGGTGGCGGCCGCCGCCTCGAACGCGTCGTGCAGCTCACCGCGCAGCACGTCGCCGTCCGTGCGCCAGTACTCCTTCGCGAGGGCGGTCGCGTCCTGGTCCCAGTCGGCGAACCGGACGACCTGACCGCCGCCGTCGAGGATCTGCTCGAGCCGGCCGGCCATGACGTCACAGACGTCGCGAACGTGGCACGCGTACTCGACCGGCGACCACACGCCCTGCCCCGGACGCGTCCGCGCGTCCGGGCGGCCGAGCGCCGCGGTGAACCGGCCGGCTGCGTCACGCAGCAGCGCCGGCACGGCCGTCGGCTCGAGCCGCGACGGGTCGAAGCCGCAGTCCGGGCACGGCTGGCGCAGCACCCACGTCCAGTCGGCGGTGTCGGGGGTCGCGGGACCGGGATCCTCGACGCGCAGGGCACCGGGGCCCGTCGGCTCGCTCATGCGGGTCAGCCTAGGGCCGTCGGGCCGGACCGGCTCACGTCGTCCGACGACCGACCGGATTCCGGACGGACGGGAACCGGGCGATACCGTGCTCTGGTGCTGAGGGACTACCTGCCGTGGATCGTCGCCGGGGTCGTGGTTCTGGCCCTGGTCGTCGGCGGCGTGGTCCTCACGCGGGTCGCGCCGGACGCCACGGGGACGCTGCGACGCCGACCGCGCCCACCGCGCGACCACTTCCGCTCCGGCGACGACGGGGCCGCCACGCCGCTGCGGCGAGCGGCGGTCGTCGTCAACCCGACGAAGTTCACCGACCTGCCGGCGATCCGCGAGCGCATCGTCGCGACGTGCCACGCGAACGGGTGGGGCGACCCGCTCTTCTACGAGACCACCGTCGAGGACCCGGGCGCCGGCCAGGCCGCGCGGGCGGTCCGTGACGGCGTCGACCTCGTGTGCAGCCTGGGCGGCGACGGCACTGTGCGCAACGTCGCGCACGCGCTCCTCGGCACCGAGACGCCGCTCGGCATCCTGCCCGCCGGGACCGGGAACCTCCTGGCCCGCAACCTCGATCTCCCCGTGGCGCTCGAGAACGCCCTCGAGGTGGCGCTGAGCGGCCGCAACCGGCGCATCGACGTCGGCGAGCTGCTCGTCGGCGCGGCGCCCGACCCGACCGCGCCCGGTGATGCCGAGCCCGACGACCCGCGCCCGCTCCACCACTTCCTCGTCATGAGCGGCCTGGGGATGGACGCCGAGATCATGGCGGCCACGAACGAGAACCTCAAGAAGAAGGTCGGCTGGCCGGCGTACATGGTGTCGGGCCTCAGGTCGCTCGTGTCCCCGGAGTTCCGCGTGCGCCTCAAGATCGACGACGAGCTCGAGTTCCGCCGCCGTGCGCGGATGGTGGTGATCGGCAACTGCGGGCGGTTGCTCGGCGGCTTGGTGCTCATGCCGAACGCCCGCGTCGACGACGGGCACCTCGACACCGTCATCGCCTCGCCCCGGGGTGTCGTCGGCTGGGTGCCGGTCGCGACGCGGGTCGTGACCCGCCGGCGCAAGGGCCACTCGACGCTCGACCACAAGGTGTGCCAGGAGATCCGGGTGCGCGCCGACCGGCCGATCGCCGTCCAGGTCGACGGCGACGTCATCGGTGAGGCGACCGAGGTGTTCGCCCGGATCCGTCCGGCGGCTCTGACGGTGCGCGTCAGCCTGACCTGAGGGCAAGCCGCCGTCCACCCCCCTCCCTCACGAGCTGCCCCGGAAAGCGGGGCAGCGGCGGGGTGCCACGGTCCTCTCGCCGTCTCCCTCACGCACTGCCCCGGAAAGCGGGGCAGCAGCCGGGCGCCACGATCCTCTCGCCCACGCCCTCACGCACTGCCCCGGAAAACGGGGCAGCAGCCGGGCGCCACGGTCCTTGCGCCCACGCCCTCACGCACTGCCCCGGTAAACGGGGCAGTGCGTGAGGGAGATGGGGGAACCGGGCCGGCCGCTCGCCGAAGGGGTTCCAGCCAGCGCGTTCCTGGTCGCGACCGTGGTCGGTGTCCCAGTCCACCGACTGGCCGGTCAGGCTTCAGCGGGCGCCGAGGGCGTGCTCCACGGCCAGCTGGTTGAGTGCGACGAACGCGTACCCTGCCGCGGCCAGCGCGTCGGCGTCGACGTCCTCGTAGGCCGACCGGTCGGCGAGCAGATCGGCGAGCGTCTCCCCCTCGGACAACGTGGGCTCGGCCAGCTCGAGGACCCGGCTCGCGGCGAAGGCCGCCTGGACCTCCGGGTCGGCCCGGTAGGCCGCCGCGCGCTCGGCGAGCAGGATGTACGTGCTCATGTTGGCCGCGGCCGAGGCCCAGACGCCGTCGACGTCCTCGGTGCGCGAGGGCTTGTAGTCGAAGTGGCGCGGCCCGTCGTAGCGCGGCCCGCCGCCCGGGAAGCCGTTCTCGAGCAGGTCGACCGTGAAGAACGCCGACAGCAGGTCGCCGTGGCCGAAGACGAGGTCCTGGTCGTACTTGATCGAGCGCTGGCCGTTGAGGTCGATGTGGAACAGCTTGCCGGCCCAGAGCGCCTGCGCGATGCCGGCCGTGTAGTTCAGGCCCGCCATCTGCTCGTGCCCGACCTCCGGGTTGAGGCCGACGATGTCGCCGTGCTCGAGCTGGGCGATGAAGCCGAGGGCGTGCCCGACCGTGGGCAGGATGATGTCGCCACGCGGCTCGTTCGGCTTGGGCTCCAAGGCGATCCGCAGGTCGTAGCCCTGCTCCTTGATGTAGGCCGCGACCGTGTCGATGCCCTCGCGGTACCGGTCGAGGGCGGCGTTGAGGTCCTTGGCGCCGTCGTACTCGGCGCCCTCACGGCCACCCCACATGACGAACGTCTGCGCCCCGAGCTCGGCCGCGAGGTCGACGTTGCGGACCACCTTGCGCAGCCCGTACCTGCGCACGTCGCGGTTGTTCGACGTGAAGGCGCCGTCCTTGAACACCGGGTGGCTGAACGTGTTCGTCGTGACCATCTCGCAGACGAGGCCGGTCGCGTCGAGCGTCTTGCGGAAGTCGGCGACGATGCGGTCGCGCTCGGCGTCGCTGCTGCCGAACGGCACGAGGTCGTCGTCGTGGAACGTCACGCCCCAGGCGCCGAGGTCGGCGAGACGCCGGCAGGACTCGAGGGGGTCCAGGTGCGGGCGCGACGCGTCGCCGAACTGGTCGCGCGCCTCCCAACCCACGGTCCAGAGGCCGAACGAGAACCGGTCGTCGGGGGTCGGGGTGCGGACCATGAGGCTCCTCCTGAGCAGGCGGCATCGTCGGCCGCGATTTGTATGATGAACAAACATATTGGCACGAGGGCGGTAGGGTCAACGGGTGACCACCGGCGCGACGACGGGACAGGGGCCCCTGCGCCCACCGGGCGGGATGGCCGACCGCGTCCGACGCGGCGCCGTCCAGCAGGGCACGCTGCGCGCGCACAACCTGTCCGAGGTGCTGCGCGCCGTCGTCGAGGCCCCCCACCCACCGACGCGCGCCCGCATCGCGACGACGCTCGGCGTGACCCGCGCGACGGCCTCCGACCTCGTCGACCGTCTCATCGAGTCGGGGCTGGTCGTCGAGCTCGAGCAGGAGTCGCTCGGACGGGCCGGGCGGCCGGGCACGCTGCTCGGTCCGGGCACGCACGCCGTGCTCGGCCTGGGCCTCGAGGTGCAGGTCGACCACCTGGCCGTGCGCGCCACCGACCTCACCGGGGCCGCCGTCGCCGAGGCCCACCGCCCCGGTGACTACCGCGCCAGCGACCCGCGACAGGTCGCCCTCCAGCTGGCGCGCCTCGCCGCGCCCATCGTCGAGGGCCTCGACGGCGGGCCGCCCGCGCGCGGCACGGGACCCGTCGCACCGGCCGGGCCGGTGGCCGGCGCGTGCGTCTCCGTGCCGGCCCTGCTCGACCGGGGGCTCGTGCGCCTCGCGCCCAACCTCGGCTGGCGGGACGTCGACCTCGCCGCCCTCCTCGCCGCGGACGACGCCCTCTCCGGCATCGACGTCCGGGTCGGCAACGACGCCGACCTGTCGGCCCGCGCCGAGGTGCACGCCCGCGCCCACCGCGAGGGGACACCACGCTCGGCCCAGTCCTTCCTCTACGTGGCCGGCGAGGTCGGCATCGGTGGGGCGATCGTCGTCGACGGTGAGGTGTCCGCCGGCCGGGGTGGCTGGTCCGGCGAGATCGGGCACGCCGTCATCGACCGGGCGGGACCCCGCTGCGCGTGCGGCGCCACCGGGTGCCTCGAGACCTTCGCCGGCCGCGACGCCATCGCCGACGCCGCCGGCGTGCCGCGTGACGTCCCCGTGGCCGAGCTCGCCGCGGCCGCGTCGACGGGCGCTCGCCGCAACCGCGTCCGCCGCGCCCTCGACACCGCCGCCGAGGCCCTCGGCGTCGCGGTCGCCACCGCCCTCAACCTCGTCGACGTCGAGCACGTGGTCCTCGGCGGGGTGTACGGCGCCCTGTTCGAGCACCTCGAGGCCGGGATCCGCGAGCAGATCGCCGCCCGGGTGCTCGCCGCCCGGTGGACCGAGGTCGCGGTCAGCCGCGCCCTCGCCGGCCCGGACGCCGGCGTCACCGGTGCGGGTCTGCGGGTGCTCGACGACGTCGTGCGCGACCCGTCCCGGTGGATGGCCGCGCCGAGCGCCACGCGCCCCAGGGCGTGACGCGTCCCAGGGCGTGACGCGTCCCAGGGCGTGACGCGTCCCGGGGCTGACGCACCCGGCGGCGCTCAGGCGAAGAGCGTCTGGCCCCAGTGCTGCCCGTCCTCGAGACCGGGCGGGCACGCGAACACGGCCGAGCCGGTGTGCTCGATGTACTCTTTGAGCGCGTCCGCGGCCGCGAGCGCCCGCTGCATCGGGACGAACTGCTTCTGGACGTCGCGGACGAACGCGATGAAGAACAGGCCGGCGTCGAGGTGGCCGACGCCGTCGGTGCCGTCGGTGAAGGTGTAGCCCCGGCGCAGGATGCGGATGCCGCCGAGGTTGCTCCGGTGGGCCAGACGCACGTGCGACGCCACGGGGATCGCGGGGCTGCCGTCGGGGCCTGCGCGCGTGAAGTCGGGCTCGCTGAACTCACCGCTCTGGCCGAGCGGCGCCCCGTCCTTCTTGTCCCGGCCGATCGTGTCCTCCTGGTCCTGGAGGGTCGAGCGGTCCCAGACCTCGATGTGCATCCGGATCCGGCGCGCGACGAGGTAGCTGCCGCCGGCCATCCAGGCTCCACCCGTGCTGGCCGTCCCGGCCTCGTCACCCGGCGCCACCCACACGTGCTCGGCGAGCGCGTCCGTCTCCTCGGCCTTGATGTTGGCGGTGCCGTCCTTGAAGCCGAACAGGTTGCGGGGCGTTGCCTGGGCCGTCGTCGTCGAGGACGTGCGGCCGAACCCGAGCTGGGACCAGCGCACCGAGACGACCCCGAACCCCAGCCGCACGAGGTTGCGCACCGCGTGGACGGCGACCTGCGGGTCGTTCGCGCAGGCCTGGATGCAGAGGTCGCCGCCGGACCGGTTCGGGTCCAGCGCGTCGCCCCGGAACGGTGGCAGCTCGCGCAGCGCGTCCGGCTTGCGGTCGGCGAGACCGAACCGGTCGTCGAACAGCGACGGCCCGTACCCGATGGTGATGGTCAGGCCAGACGCGCCGAGCCCGTAGGCCTCCCCGGTGTCGGCCGGCGGCCGGTACGGGCCGCCGCCGACGAGCCCGCCGGGAGCGGCCTCGGCTCCGGCGGTCATCCGTTCGGCCGCTCTCGTCCACTCCTCGAGCATCCGGGCCAGCTCGTCACGGTCGTCGGTCACCACGTCGAGCGCGACGAAGTGCAGGCGGTCCTGCGCCGGCGTGACGATGCCCGCTTGATGGGCGCCGCGGAAGGGAACCGGGGCGTCGAGGGCCGCGCCCGACGCGCCTGCTCCCGAGGCTCCTGGCGCGCCTGACGCGTCCGACGCGTCGGTGCCGCTCGAGCGTCCCGCGGCCCAGCCGGCTCCCGCCCCGCCCACGGCACCGGCCACGGCCCCGGCGGTCGCGACGCCGGTCGCGCCGAGGACGTGGCGGCGGCTCGGCGTCGGGGGAGGCGACGCAGCCGGTGTCACAGCCGGTGTCACTTCGCCTCCACGACGCCCGGCACCTTCGCGACCTGCTCGCTCAGCGCGTCGAGCGCGACGGTGAGGTCCTTGACCTGGGCGTCGGACAGGGCGGTGTAGCTGACGAACGCACCGTTGGCGCGGTGGCTGTCCAACATCGTGGAAAGGGCGGTGAACTTCTCGTCCAGGGCCTTCTGCAGGGCGGGGTCGCGCTCGGTGATGACCGGGCGGAGCGCCGCGAGGGCCTGCTCGGAGCCCTCGAGGTTGCCGTCGAAGTCCCAGAGGTCGGTGTGGGAGTACCGCTCCTCCTCGCCCGTGACCTTGCCGGTGGCGACCTCGTCGAGCAAGGCCTTGGCCCCGTTCGCGATGGACAGGGCGGTCGGCTCGACGGTCTTGCTCTTGGCGACGATCTGCCTGACGTCGGCGAGCAGCCGGTCGGCGACGGCGCCGGAGTCCTTCTGGAGGCCGTCCTTCCAGAGGTCCTTCTCGAGGCGGTGGTAACCGGTGAAGGCCATGCCCTCGGCGATGACGTCCTCGCGACCGTCGATCCTCGGGTCGAGGTCGCCGAAGCTCTCGGCGACCGGCTCGATGCTCTCCCAGGGGTGGCGGGCCTCGGGGTAGAGGTCCTTGGCCTTCTCGACGTCGCCGGCCTTGACCGCGGCGACGAACGCCGCGGTCCGCGTCTCGAGCTCGTCGGCCTCGCCCGCGACGAACGCCCGGTAGTCCGCGATGGCCGTCCGCACCTTGGCGTCGGCGCTGCCCGCGGTGGCCGTGCCGGTGACGGTGAAGGTGCCGCGGATGCCGTCGCCGACCATGCCGGGCTTGCACGCCGTCGTGAAGGTGCCGGGCTCGGTGATCTCGACCTTGAGCTCCCGCGACAGGCCCGGCGCGATGTTCTCGACCTCGGAGACGATGCGGTCGCCGGCGGCGTAGAGGTAGAACTCGGTGACCTTCGTGCCGCTGTTCGTGATGTCGAAAGTCACCGTGCCCGCTGTCGCGGTCGTCGCGCTCAGCCGGCACGCCGTGTCCGTGGCGGTGACGCTGATGGGCCCCGAACCCGCGGAGGTCGGGCCGGAGCTCCCGCCGCTGGAGCCGGAGCAGGCCGTCAGGGCCAAGGCGGCGACAGCAGCGGGGGCGACGAGCGTCGCAAGGCGCAGGGCAGGGCGAGGCATGGTTCTCCTGTGGAAACGGCGGGCGGATGCGTCAGGCGGCGATGCGCGTCCGGGACGTCTCCGCGGCGGCGGGCTTCGGCGGCGTCGGGACGGGACGCAGGAAGAGGGTGAGCACGACCGCGACGTAGCTGCTCCAGGCGACCGCCTGCAGCCACGTGGTGTTCGGCGAGAAGTTGAAGATGCCCTTGAGCAGGGCGCCGTACCAGCTGTCGGGGCTGATGGCCGCGCTGACGTCGAAGGCGAGGCTGTCGAGGCCGGGGAGGGTGCCCGCCTCCTGGAGGTCGTGCAGGCCGTAGGCGAGGATGCCGGCTGCCACGACGACGAGCAGGATGCCGGTGTAGCGGAAGAACGCGGCGAGGTTGATGCGGACCGCGCCGCGGTAGATGAGCCAGCCGAGGACGACGGCGCCGGCGAGGCCGATGACCCAGCCGAGCAGCGGCAGGCTGTTGCCGCGTCCGGCCGCCTCGGTCGTGGCGTAGAAGAAGACGGCGGTCTCAAGCCCCTCGCGGCCGACGCCGAGGAAGGCGACGAGGGCGACGGCGGCCGGACCGAGGTCGAGGGCCCGGTCGAGGCGGCCCTTGAGCTCGCCGGAGATGGTCCTGGCGGCCGAGCGCATCCAGAAGACCATGCCCGTGACGAAGACGACGGCCAGGATCGAGGCCGACCCGCCGATGAGCTCCTGCTGCCCGAAGGACAGCTGGCTCGTGCCGTAGGTCAGGAGGGCGCCGAGCGCGACCGAGAGGGCCACGGCCACGCCCACTCCGGTCCACACGTGGCGCAGCGCCCACCGGCGGTCCGACTTGACGAGGAACGCGACGAGGATGACGACGACGAGGGCCGCCTCGAGGCCTTCGCGGAGCCCGATGAGCGCGTTGCTGGCGAGCACGGCGTCCTTCTTCCTGGGTGACGTCTGGTCGGGACGGCATCGGTGCTGATTTAGGTCACACCGAAGTGCCGGAATTCAGCAAAGCACAGGTAAGGCTTACCTAACAACCCGGCTCCTCGGTGATGAGACGTGGTTCACGGGACCGCCGTGACGACACGGCCCGTTCATGAGCGCGCCGCCGCCACCGGTGCCAGATTGGGGACATGAGCCCCGCCGCTGAACCCCACCCCTTCACCGGTTTCCCGCCCGACGCCCTCGAGTTCTACGCCGGGCTCGAGGCCGACAACTCACGGACCTACTGGCACGACCACCGGGCCACCTACGAGTCCGCCGTCCGCGGACCGATGCTCGCCCTGCTCGACGCCCTCGAGGACGAGTTCGGCCCGGCCAAGCTCTTCCGCCCCAACCGCGACGTCCGGTTCAGCGCCGACAAGTCGCCGTACAAGACCCACCAGGGCGCGCTCGTCGGCAGCGAGAAGGCCGTCGGCTACTACGTCCAGGTCAGCGCCGACGGCCTGCTGGCCGGCGGCGGGTTCCACTCGCACGGACCCGACCAGACGAAGCGGTTCCGGGCCGCGGTCGACGCCACTGCGTCCGGAGCCGAGCTGGAGAAAATCCTGACGTCCCTGTCGCGCAAGGGTTTCGAGCAGCGCGGGGAGGCGGTGCGCACGACACCCCGCGGTTACCCCGCCGACCACGCGCGCATCGAGATCCTCCGGCTCAAGGAGGTCATGGTGACCCGCGACTACGGCGCCCCCGACTGGCTCGGCACGACACGTGCCCTGACCGAGGTGCGGGCCGCCTGGCGCGCCGTCCGGCCCCTCGTCGAGTGGGTCGGCGAGCACGCCGAGGGCGAGGCCACCGGGCGGCCGGCCCGGCGTCGCTGACGGCGTCGCCCACCGGGGCGAGGGCGCCTCGCCGCGCGCTGTTGCCCCGCCACCGCGGCACGGGGCGGTTACCTTGGGCGCGTGACCCAGCGCAGTGCACGCGTCGACGCGTACGTCATCGGCGGCGGACCCGCCGGCCTCGCCACCGCGGCAGCCCTGCGCCGGCGGGGGTTGCACGGCGTCGTCCTCGAGCGCAGCGACGCCGTCGGCAGCTCGTGGCGCGGGCACTACGACCGGCTCCACCTGCACACGCCGCGCGAGCTGTCCGGCCTGCCCGGGCTGCCGATCCCGCGCGAGATGGGCCGCTGGGTGGCCCGCGACGACGTCGTGCGCTACCTCGAGCAGTACGCGGCGCACCACGAGATCGACGTGCGCACCGGCGTCGAGGTGACCCGCGTCGACCGGGCGCCCGCGCACCCCGGCTGGGGGGACGCGTGGACCTTGACCCTCGGCGACGGCTCGACGCTGACCGCGCCGTACGCCGTCGTCGCGACCGGCTTCAACCACACACCGCGCGAGCCGGACGTGCCCGGCCTCGACGCCTGGCCCGGCGAGGTCGTCCGCGCTCGCGACTACCGCACCGGTGCGGCGTACGCGGGTCGGGACGTGCTCGTCGTCGGCACCGGCAACACCGGCACCGAGATCGCCGTCGACCTGGCCGAGCAGGGTGCCGCCCGGGTCCGGATGGCCGTGCGGACCGTGCCGCACATTCTGCGCCGCAACCGCGGACCGGTCGCCGCGCAGTACACCGGCATCGCGGTCCGGCGCCTGCCGACGGCGCTTGTCGACGCCGTGGCGCCCGTCGTCGAACGGCTCCAGGTGCCCGACCTGTCCGCTCACGGCCTGCCCCGCCCCGACACCGGCCTGCTGACCCGTGTCGAGCGCGACAACGCCATTCCCGTCCAGGACGTCGGCATCATCGACGCGGTGCGCTCCGGGGCGGTCGAGCCGGTCGCGGCGCTCGCGTCGGTCGACGGCGAGGACGTCGTGCTCGCCGACGGCAGACGGCTGCGCCCCGACGTCGTCGTCCTCGCCACCGGCTACACGCAGGGCCTCGCGACGATGCTCGGGCACCTCGGCGTCCTCGACGACCAGGGTCGGCCCGTCGAGCGGGGTGGCCGGACGGCCCGCGGCGCCCGTGGCCTCTGGTACACCGGCTACACCAACCCGATCTCGGGCATGCTGCGCGAGATCGCCATCGACGCCCGCAAGATCGCGCTGGCCATGGCGCTCGCCAAGCGGCGCGAGGCCCGGGCCCTGCGCTCCGCCTGACACGACGGTCGTCGGGGGCCCGTCAAGGGTGGGTGTAGCGACCGCCGAGGTGCAGGAAGGCGGCGGCGATCGGCTCGCCGCCTGCCAGCGCCGACGCGAGCGCCTCGTCGCTCGGCACGCCGCGGGCCAGGGCACGGTGGTGCCGGAGCATCGTGTCCGCAGCGACCTCGTCGGGCACCGGCGACACCGCGGCGACGGCCGACCTGGCCCCGAGACTGAGCACCGCCGCCGCGAGACCGAGCTGCTCCTCTCCCGGCCGGAACGTCGCGGACCCGACCTCGCACGCCGAGAGCACGACGTGCCGGGCCCGGACGCCGGCGGCCTGCAGCTCGTGGGCGAACACCGGGCCGTCGTGCAGGTGCACCGAGGAGAAGAGCGGCGACTGCACCTGGTGGGTCCCGTGCGCGGCCACGTGGACAACGTCGTCGATGCTCATCGCCCGGACGAGCCCGTGCGCCACCGAGGGGTCCGCCACGCTGACCTGCGCGCGGTCGGCCCAGGCCTGCGCCACGGCCGCCGCCTCGCCCGACGCGCGTCGCAACGAGGGGCCGACGCTGACGTGGACGCGCGCGGGGAGAGCGGGCCGCACCGCAGCGGACCCGTCCGCCGGCGCCTCCGCCGGCGCGTCCACCGCCGGCGTGTCGCCGGCCCGACGCGCGAACGACGTCAAGGAGGACGCGACGGTGAACGGCACGCCCGTCAGGGACGGCAGCAGCGACCACGGCAGGGCCGACAGCTCCTCGCAGGTCACGACGACGAGGCCCGTGCGACGCAGCCCCCACGGCCGGACCGCGGCGGCGTCGAGGCGGTCGGCCGCGGCCCGCAGCGACCCCCAGACGGCGGAGGCGAACGGGCCGAGCTCGCGCGTGGCCGCGGTGCGCAGGTCGACCCGGATGCGATGGGCCAGCTCGACGGCCTCGGCCAGCGGCATGAGGTCGCGGACGCGGGCCCGCCCGCCCACCACGCCGACGCCCATGAGCCGCCCCTCGACGGGGAAGAACCAGACGAGGTCCCGGTCGGCGCGGTCGAGGGCCTCGCGCCCCTGCCGCACCCGGACCTCCGTCGCGGTGCCCGTCGGCGACCCGCTGCTCAGCGTCCAGTCCCGGGCGCGGATGTCGCGCTCGAGGCGCCGGACGCGGGCGGTCAGCTCGCCGACCTCGGCCTCGGGAACGTCCCCGCGCAGCAGCGCCTGGGTCGAGCGCAGCTGCTCGGTGAGGGAGGCGAGCACGGCGTCGGCCGGCCGGGCCAGGGAGGGCAGCCGGTCGGTGGCGTTGCGCCATCGGTCGAGCGCCTCGAGCACGGCCGCGCTGCCGCCCCGCAGCGCCAGGGCGAGGTCGAGACGGGCCAGCCGGACGCCGTGGAGCGCCCGGGCGCTGCGCAGGTCGAGGCTCGCGCTGCCCTCCTGCCCCGCAGCCAGGCCCCGTGCCGCCCGGCCGAGGACGCGCCGGGCGAGGACCGGTTCTCCGGAGGCGAGATGCAGGCTGGCCTGCGCCGCAGCCCGGTCGAGCTCGCCGCTCAGCGACGCTCCGGGGCCGGCGACCCGCTCGAGGCTGGCGCGGGCCGCGTCGACGCGTCCGGCGAGCAGGTGCGCGTCGGTCGCCGCCAGGAGCGCGGAGTCGGCCAGATCGGTGTCGCCGAGCCGCCCGGCCGTGGCCGCGACGTCGTCGGCGGCCGCGAGCAGCGGCGCGAGAGCCGACACCGCGACCGGGGCGCGGCGCAGCCGGTCCAGCTCGGCGTGGACGAGTGCGAGCCGGGCCTTGGCCGCCCAGCCGACGGCGCCCACCCGGTCGAAGCCGGCGACCGCACGCTCCGCGGCCGCCCGGGCGCGACCGAGGTCGCCGGCGAGCCGGTGCGCCCGGGCCAGCCCGAGCTGTAGCTCGGCAGCGACCTGGTCCTGCTGGGCGTCGGGCGACCCGGCCGCCGCCTCGAGCACCTCGACCGTCTCGTCGATGAGCCCGGCCTCGAGGAGGACGTGCGCCCGGTCGAGGCGGGCGGGCAGCAGCGACACGTCGGGAGCGTCCACCACGGCGGCGGCCATCGTCGCGAGCGCCCGGGGGACGTCACCGAGGAGGTAGGCGGCATAGCCCTCGTTGTGGGCGGCCATGAACTCCAGCTGCGGGAAGCCGCCGTCACGGGCCGCGCGGGCGGCACCGGCGAAGGCCTCGAGGGCGACCGCCGGCTCGGACATCTCGAAGGCGAGCATGCCCCGGCTCAGCAGGACCGAGCACTGCTCCCTCGCGGAGAACGCGTCGAGGTGGCGCAGCGCGCCCTCGAGCCCCGCGCGCGCGCCGGCGAGGTCGCCGACGCGTCCGGCAACGTTGGCGCGCTGGTAGTCCAGCCGGGCCCGCAGCCCGGCGTCGCCGAGGGCCTCGACGATCCGCTCGGCCTCGGCGAAGCGCACCTCGGCGGCACGGACGCCCTCGAGGAGGAACTGGCTCAGGCCGAGGGTGATGAGCGTCTTGGCCCGGAGCGTCTGGGCGATGCCGTCCCGGGTCGCGGCGTCGACCTCGTCGAGCCGGCGCAGGGCGTCCACGAGCACGGAGACGGCCCGTTCGGGCCGGCCGGCTCCGTTCTCGACCGCGGCCTGCTCGCGCAGGGCCTCCACCTCGTCCAGCGTGCGCCGTGCGCTGATCGTCGGCCGCCTCCCTGCGCAGCCGGGATCACCGTCACACCTGGATCGTGGGCGTGATGACCGGTCGCGCGCTCTCGTCGTCGGGGTCGACCCGGATCACGAAGTGGATCGGGCCATGCGGTAGATCATCCAGAACGAAGCGGCCGTTCGCATCGGTATCGACCAGACTGCTGCCTTCTGTCGTCACGGCCTCGACCGTGGCGCCGGGCGTCGTGACGTAGCCGTCGACCCGGACCCGGCCCTCGAGGTCGCTCGCGTTGACGGTGACCATGAGGCTGACGGCCGCGGCGTTGAAGGTCACCGACTCGGTCGGCGTCGGCTCGACCTTCGTGCCGCGGGTCGCGAGCAGGGCCGAGTCCGTGAGCTCGGCCACCTCCGCGTGCAGCGCCTGCACGGTGAGCTCGAACTTGATCCGCTCGGTGAGGTCGGACGGTACGGGGTCGGCGTGCGCGAACAGCTCACGCAGCTGGCGCAGCGTGGCCACGTCGAGGTCGTCTATGGCGTCCTTGTGCGAGCTCATGTCACACCGCCCATCCGGGATCGGAGCCGAGGACGGTCCTCAGCTTCTGGAGGCATCGGCCGCGGGTCGGGCCGATGCTGCCGACGGGCATCCCGAGCGACTCGGCGATGGCCGCGTAGTCGGGACGGTCGGCGAACGCGATGACGCGCAGCAGCTCCTGGCACCGCGGAGGGAGGGTCGAGACGTGCTTCCACAGCACGCCCTGACGCTCGCTCAGCACCGCCTGCGCCTCCGGGTCGAGGGCCTGGGCCGGGGCCTCGGGCACCTCCTCGACGCCGATCTCGCGACGCGAGCCGCGCGCCAGGCGCCACACCTCGCGCTTGACGACGACGACGAGCCAGCCGAGCACGGCGGCCGGCTCGTTGATCGTCTCGGCGCGGTCGACGAGCTGCAGGAACGCCGTCTGGACGGCGTCCTCGCACGTCGTCGGGTTGGCGCCCTGCGAGCGGGCCGCGTTCCACAGCACCGGCGTGACGAGGTCGACGAGCTCGGACAGGCGCTCGCGCTCGCCGGCGAGGTAGGCGGCGAAGGCCTTGCCGGCCAGGGTGCCCAGGCCGTCGGACGCCGTGGGTGCGGGTGTCATGGCGTTGCTCCCTTCGTCGTGCAGCGACGCAGCGCCCGCAGCGCCCGCTTGCGCATGACGGCGGGGGCGACGTCGGCGACGTCCTTCTCGGTGGCGATCGCGGCGGCGACCTCGGCGGCGAAGACCGGCGTCGCGAACGACGTGCCGCTCCAGACGCCGAAGCCGCCCGTGTAGTCGTCGGGGTCGACGGTGCAGCGCACCGGGCCGTCCCCCTCTGCCTTCGTCGACGGCTGGCCCATCCCGTTCGTCAGCGGCAGCGTGCTGACGACGGACACGCCGGGCCGGACCGCCGTGATGACCGGGAGCGTGTTGGAGAACAGCGCGACGCTCGACCCGTCCGGGTTGTTGGCCCCCACGCTCGACACCGGCGGCAGCGCCCGCGCGGTGATCCGCGGTGGCAGCGACGCGGCGAGCGCCGCCGGCACGAACGGCGCGCTGACGCCGTCGTTACCCGCGCCCGCGACGACGGCGACGCCGGCCTCGGCGAAGCGGTCGAGCAGGTCGGCCACGGGGCCGGAGGTGTAGGTGCGGTCCTCGGCGTAGTAGCCGAGCGACAGCGACAGCACGTCGATGCAGTCGGCGGGGTGGTCGGTGGTCTGCCCGTGGACGTGCCGGTCGAGCAGCGCCTCCAGCACGTCGAGGATGTCGGCCTCGTCGACCATGCCGTCCTCGCCCATGACGGGGATCGACAGGATCGTCGCCTCGGGACAGCCCTGGCGCAGCAGGCCGGCGATGAACGTGGCGTGGCCGTGCAGGAGGCCGACCGGCTCCTGCGGCTTCGGCGCGTCGCTGAGGCCCTCTGCGGGAGCGGGCGCGGCGTCCTCCGGCGGCCCCGCGGGGACGAGGCGGCCGTTCTCGTACCTCAGGCGCACGATGGTGCGCTCGTCCTTGAACCACGGGTGCTTCGCGACGGCCGTGTCGGGCACGGCCACGACGGGACGCCGCGGCAGGTCGCGGGCGCGCAGGGCCGGGTCGGGCAGGGCCAGGCTGACCGGCATCCGCCCGCCGCGGCCGGGGACCGCGTACTCCTGGAGCGCCGAGCTGACGCCACCCCAGTAGCCGACGCCACCCCAGTAGCCGTCGGCCGGGCGCAGGACGTGCTCGAGGCTGAGCCGGTCCGCGATGGGGTCACCGTCGGCCCGCAGCTGCTGCAGGACGTTCCAGGCGTCGACGGTGTCGATGGAGCGGCGCGGGCGCAGCGTGACGCTCGTGCCCCAGTCGCTCGACGCGTCGAGGTCGCGGGTGCCGCCGCCGGCGCGCGGCGTCTCGACGTAGTCGAGGTCGAGCCGGTCGAGCGACTGGGCGAGGTCACCGAGCCCGCGGGTGCCGCCCGGCTCGTTGCGCACGAGCAGCCGGTCGGACAGGTAGAGCGCCGGGTCGGGCGCCTGCCCGTCGGTCCGGCGCATCGCGGTGGCCGGGTCGAGGACGCGGACGGGGGGCCGGACGGGACGGGGCGTCGCGTCCTGGCCCTCCTGGCCGGGTTGGCCGGGCTGACCGGGGCGACCGGGCTGACCGGGCTCTGCCATGTAGTGCCTCCTGAGGGGTGAGCTCTGCAGCCGAGCAGGAATGCGCCGCGGCCCTGGCCCCGACGCTCTCACCGGAATGGTGGCGTACGGGGCCGAACTGATACATCGACGCGTCGAGAACTCGCCGACATTTTCCGCGGCGGGACGTATCAGGAGGGCGGTCGCCGGCTCTGTGCTGTCGGGGGACCCACTCGGGGACCTGGTCATCGAGCCGTCACGGGGGCCGCGGAGGGGCGGCTGGCTCGATGACCTCAGGGTCGGGCGCACTGGGGTCGCCCGGACCCGTGGGGCGCCGGCGGGCAGCGGCCGGCGCCCCCTCCTCACGTCCGGCCCCTCTGCCAGGTGTCCGTTTCGTCACGAAACGCCGTGTCGTGCCGGTGGGGCGGCGCACGGCACCGCATACTCGGACCGCGGCCCGGCGAGGGCGGGCCGACTCGGCAACCAGGGGTACCCGAATGACACCGCAGCACCGCACCCGTCCGACCAGCCCGGACGGCGTCACCGGCCCGTCCGGGCGCACGACCACCGACGCGACCACCGACGCGCGCGCTCTGCGGGCAGCCGGCGCCTCGTCCGCAGCGGTTGGGGTCCGCCGCTGGGCGCCGCTGCTGGCGGCCGTGCTGCTCGCGCCCGTCCTGGCGGGGTGCGGACCGGGCGCGGGCGCGGCCACGCCGTCCGCGTCGCTCACCGCGTCGGTCGAGAGCCCGAGCGACCCGACACCGACCGAGTCGGCGACCGAGACGACGCCCGCGGTGATCCCCACGGTGACGGCTGCGCCGCTGACCCCGACGCGTCCGACGCCCACGTCTGTGGCCACGACGACCGCCGGCCCCGACGCCGGCCCGGACGCCGGCTCGACGGCGGGCAGCTGCACCCGGACGCTCGACACCTATCCGACGCTCGAGCCCGGCGCCACGGGCCCGGCGGTCAGTGCGCTCCAGTGCTTCCTCGACGACGCCGACTTCGGGCCGGTCCGGGTCGACGGCCGCTACGGTGCCGCGACGAGGGCCGCGGTCGCGCGGGTCGAGTCCACCCTCGAGGCCCCGGTCTCGCACCCGGGCCGCGTCGACAACAGCATGTGGGTCATCGTCATCAGCCGGTCCCTCGGGGACCGCACCCTGAAGCCCGGCGCGAAGGGTGCCGACGTGACGACGCTCCAGCGGGCCCTCCGCGCGGCCGGCGCCACGCTCGCCGTCGACGGCGTCTTCGGCCCCGGCACGACGAAGGCGGTCGAGACCCTCCAGGCCGCCAACCGCATCGGCGTCGACGGGATCGTCGGTGACGAGACGCTGTTCCTCCTCAAGAGCGGCGCGACGATCGGCTGAGCCGGACCGCGCGTCGCGGGCCCGGCCGGCTCGCCGTGCCCTGCCGACCGGGCGGTCAGGCGCGCAGGTCGCGGAGCCAGGCCCGGGCCGCCCGGAAGTCCTCGTCCGTCGTTCCCGGACGCGTCCCGGGCAGGCCGCCGTCGGCCCGCGGGTACGAGCCGAGGAAGCGCACCTCGGCGCACACCCGGCGCAGCCCCATGAGCGTCTCGCCGACCCGCTCGTCGAGGACATGGCCCTCGACGTCGATGGAGAAGCAGTACGAGCCCATGGCCTCGCCCGTCGGACGTGACTCCAGCCGCGTCATGTTGACCCCGCGCACGGCGAACTGCTCGAGCAGCTCGAGCAGGCCGCCGGCGTGGTCCTCCTTCTGGAAGAGGACGACCGTGGTCTTGTCCGCACCGGTCGGCGCCGGCAGGGTGCCCGGCCGCGACACGAGGACGAAGCGCGTCACCGCGGCCTTGTTGTCGCCGATGTCCTCGGCGAGGACCTCGAGCCCCTCGTTGCTCGCGGCGACCGGCGCGCAGACGCCGGCGTCGAACATCACCTCGCCGGGCGCCCCGAGCGCAGTGGCGCTGGCCGCCGTCGACAGCGTCGGCACGTAGGCGGCGTCCGGCAGGTGGGCGCCCATCCACGAGCGCACCTGCGCCCACGCGTGCGAATGGGTGCCGACGGCCTTGACGTCGCCGAGGGCCGTGCCCGGTCGGGCGCAGAGGACGAAGGTGATCGGCACGAGCACCTCGCCGATGACGACGAGCGGGTCACCCGTGGCGAGGGCGTCGAGCGTCGCCGAGACACCGCCCTCGACGGAGTTCTCGATCGGCACCATGGCGGCGTCGATGTCGCCGGCCCGCAGCGCCGCGAGGGCCGCGTCGACCGACCCGAACGGCACGTGCTCGCGGCCCTCGGCGGCGTCCCACGCGTCGAGCGCCATCTGCGTGAAGGTGCCGCGCGGACCGAGGTAGCCGAAGCGGTGCAGCTCGTCGGGGGTGCGTGGAGGGGTCACGAGGCGTCCTTCGTACGGGCTGGTGTCGGGGCGCCGGAATCGGTGCCCGGGTCGCCGCTGGTCGCCGACGCGAGGGCCTGCTGCTCCTCGGGCGTCAGCGTGATGCTCGAGCGGCCGCCGACGATGCCCTTGGCGTACGTCCGGGACTCGCTGCGGGCATGGATCGAGCTGAGGACGATGCCGTCGCCCTCGTCGTCGACGATGGCGGCGGAGAACGACAGGCGGCCACCCATGTCGCCGAACGCGTCGTAGCGCACGACGGCCACGTTGCGCAGGCTCTGGCGGACGTCCGCCTCGGCCGCGGCGACGTCGGCGCGCACCCGGGTCAGGTCGGCGGTCAGGCGCTCGATGCGTCGGTTCTGGTCGGCCGCGAGGCGGGCGATGTCGGTGCGGGCGCCGTCGGCACCGAGCACGGCGAAGTCGGCGCGGACGCGGCGGAGCCGCGCATGCGCGAGGACGGCGAGGACGAGCGCGAGCAGCGCGACGCCCGCGGCGGCGAGGGCCACGGCCGTGAGCGTCGTGTCGTCCACGAGGCGCAAGGGTAGTCCCGGGACCCGTGGGACGGCCGCCGGTTCCAGCCCGTGAGTCAGCCCGTGAGCCGCCCTGACGCAGCCTGGTCCCGCCGGGTCCAGCCGGTGATCCAGCCGGTGATCGGCGACGCCCGCGTGCGGAGCCGGTTTGTAGTCTGTCCTGCGTGATCCGCCGCCACCCCGTCAAGACGCTCGTCGTCGCGCTCCTTGCCGTGGTGGCCGTCCTGACCCTCGCCTACGTCGGGCGCGGCGAGGTGCCGGTGCCGCCGACGACGACGCCGAAGCCGGGCGACTCGCTCGTCGTCGTCGGGATCGGCGGCCTGTCCTGGGACGACGTCAGCCCGGAGAAGACGCCGACGCTGTGGGGACTGCTGCGCGACGGGTCGGCCGCGTCCGTGTCGGTCAAGACGCTGCGGCTGACGACGTGCCCCGTCGACGGCTGGTCGACGGTCGGGGCGGGAGAGTCGGCGGGCCCGGCGTCCGACTCGGACCGCCCGGAGTGCGGGCCGCTGCCCGCGGTCGCCGGTGACGCCACGGCGGGTTTCCGCGTCATGGGGTTCGACGCCCTCGCCGAGAGCTCCAGCCGGTCGGAGTTCCGTGCGCACCTCGGTCTGCTCGGTGACAGCTTCGCCAAGGGCAACACGTGCATCCAGGCGGTCGGCCCCGGCGCCGGCCTTGCCGCGGCGACGAGCGACGGCAAGGTCGGCAAGTACGCCGAGTTCTCCGTCACCACGCTGGTGTCCGACCTCGCGCAGTGCCCGGTCTCGATCGTCGACGTCGGCTCGCTCGATGCCACCGACCCGAACCCGGCGCGCCAGGTCGAGCGGGTCAACGTCCTCGAGCGGCGCCTCGACCAGGTCGTCGACGCCATGCCCAACGGTGCCGACCTCGTCGTCGTGAGCCTGTCCGACCGCGACCGGGCCGAGCGCCTGCGGCTGCTCACGGCGACCGGGCCGCACTACGGGCCGGGCCTGCTCGCGTCGGCCTCGACCCGGAGCACCGGCGTCGCGCAGCTGTCCGACGTCACCGCGACGATCCTGCAACGCGGCGGCGTCACGCCGGTGACCGGCATCGGGGGCCGGGCGCTGTCGGTCGTGCCGTCGGCGAACAACAGCGAGTCCACGGCCGCGACGAAGCTGACCGTGCTGACCGACATCGACACCAAGGCCGACGCGATGCACCGCATCGTCGCGCCGTTCCTGCTCATCTGGCTCTCGGCGATGACCCTCGCGCTGCTGTCCCTCTGGTGGATGGTGCGCCGGGCCCGGCCGTGGAACCAGCGCCTGACGCGTCAGCGGGGGCTGCGCCTGGTCCGCCTCGTCGGCATCGTCGGTGCGGCGATGCCCGCCGCGACCTTCCTGGCCAACCTCGTGCCGTGGTGGCGGTGGTCGGACAACACCGTCGTCCTGACCACCATGCTGCTCGGGCTCGTCCTGCTCATGAGCGCGGCACTTGCGTTCGTCTCGCTCAACGGGCCGTGGAGCTCGTCGGCGCTCGGGCCGCTGGCGGCGATGTCGGCGCTGACCGCGGCGGTCATCGGCATCGACCTCATCACCGGCTCACACCTGCAGATCTCCTCGATCTTCGGGCTCCAGCCCCTGGTCGGCGGCCGCTTCTACGGCATGGGCAACGTCGCGTTCGCCCTCTACGCCTCGGCGGTGCTCCTCCTGTGCGCCGCCATGGCGCACGCGCTCGTGCGGCGTCAGGCCCCGCGGCTCGCGGTCTTCGCCGTCGTCGTCATCGGCGGTGCCGCCCTCGCCGTCGACGTGCTGCCGGCCTGGGGCGCCGACTTCGGTGGTCCCATCGCCCTCGTGCCCGCGCTCGGCTTCCTGCTCATGGGCGTCATGGGCCGGCGCACCTCGGTGCGCAACGTCGTGCTCGTCCTCGTGGCCGCCGGGATCGTCGTCGGCGGCGTCTCCTACCTCGACTGGCGGCGGCCGGAGTCCGAGCGCTCGCACCCGGGCCGGTTCCTGCAGACCGTCATCGACGGCGGTGCCTGGGACGTCATGTCGCGCAAGCTGTGGGCCAACATCGACCTCGCCGTCCACCTGCCGGTGCTGCTCGTCCTCGTCGTCGCGGTCCTCGCCGTCGGTGTCTTCGTCGTCGCACGCCCGGGAACCCTCGGCAGCGAGCCGCTGCGGCGCCTGCTCGACGAGGCCCCGCAGCTGCACCGCGGGCTCTGGTCCATCGTCGTCATGGCCGTCATCGGCTTCCTCACCAACGACTCCGGCGCCGCCATCCCCCCGGTCGCGGCGATCTTCACCGTGCCGCTCGTCGTCTCCGCAGTCATGCACTTCCTGTCGATCGAGGCGCGCAAAGCCCCGGTCCGCCGTCGCCGCGACCGCCACCACCTCTGACCCTGTCTCTTATACACATCTGACGCTGCCGACGACGGA
>NZ_JBPGXG010000041.1:0-31118 GCF_056755255.1 Monashia sp. HAY1-5C
CACCCCAGATGTAGCTCCGTCTCTTGGGCTCGGAGATGTGTATAAGAGACAGCCCTCCCACCGAGCCGACTCCACTCCAGGCGCCTCCCCCTCAGCCACCTCATCCCGGGCAGGCGCGGTCGCGGAGGACCGTGGGCGCGCCCTCGAGGTGCGCGCCACGGGGCCGCTCGTGCTCGTCGAGGACCTGGGCCGTCCCGGCTTCGGGGACGTCGGCGTCGGCCGGTCCGGCGCGGCCGACCGCAGCGCCTACCTGCTCGGCGTCCGTCTCGTCGGTCACGCGGTCGACGACCCGGACCCCACGTCGAGGGCGTCGCCGGGTGCGCCGGCCTCGCCGGGTGCGCCGGCCTCGCTCGAGGTGCTGCTCGGGGGACTGGCGGTGCGCGCTCGCGGTGACCTCCTCGTCGCGCTGACCGGCGCGCCGGCGGCTGCGACGGTCGACGGCCGGCCGGTCGGGTTCGCCGCGCCGGTGCGGCTCGCCGACGGACAGGTGCTCGAGGTCGCGACGCCGTCCACGGGGCTGCGCACGTACCTCGCGGTGCGGGGCGGCCTGGACGTGGCCCCCGTCCTCGGTTCGCGCTCGAGCGACACACTGTCCGGGCTCGGTCCGGCGCCGGTGGCCGTGGGCGACGTCCTGCCGGTCGGCCCGGCGCCGGCCCTGTTCCCCGTCGTCGACGAGGCGCCGCAAGGTCTGGCGCCCACCGGTGACGAGGCGCTCCTCGAGGTGACACCGGGGCCCCGCGCCGACTGGTGCGAGCTCGGCGACCTGCCGGAGGTGACCTTCACCGTGTCCTCGCGCAGCAACCGCGTCGGGCTGCGCCTCGAGGGCCACCCGGTGCGGCGGGTCGACGCCCTCGCCGAGGCCGAGCTGCCGAGCGAGCCCATGGTGGCGGGTGCGGTCCAGGTGCCGCCCGGTGGTCAGCCCGTGGTCTTCCTCTGCGACCACCCGGTCACCGGGGGCTACCCTGTCGTCGCGGTCGTGACGCGTCGTGACGTGGACCGGGCGGCCCAGCTGCGTCCGGGCGACCGTGTCCGGCTGCGCTGGGCCCGGCGCTGACGGTGCCCACGGCGGCAGGCGGTGCCGCGACGGGTCCCGCGTCCCGCATTCCCACGCCGCGGGTGGGAATGGGCCGGATTCTGGACCGGCCCTGACGTCGAATAATCGGTGGTTATACATTCGATTACATGACCGTCACCGACACGTCGACCGGGCCCGCGGCCCGTCCGGCTGCCCGCCCGCCCCGCGGCGACCGTTCCAACGGCCAGTGGAAGGTCGACGGCCCGGCACCGCTCAACGCCAACGAGGTGTGGAAGCAGGAGGAGGGCGGCCTCGCGGTCCGCGAGCGCATCGAGACGATCTACGCCCGTGAGGGCTTCGACTCGATCCCGCCGCAGGACCTCACCGGCCGGTTCCGCTGGTGGGGCCTGTACACCCAGCGCAAGCCGGGGATCGACGGCGGCCGCACGGCCCAGCTGAGCGACGACGAGCTGTCGGACCGCTACTTCATGCTCCGGGTCCGCACCGACGGCCAGGCCCTGGACCCCGCCGCGCTCCGGGTCCTCGGCGGCATCTCCGAGGAGTTCGCGCGAGGCAGCGCCGACATCACCGACCGGCAGAACATCCAGTACCACTGGATCGACGTCGAGAGCATGCCCGAGATCTGGCGGCGCCTCGAGACGGTCGGGCTCGAGACGACGACCGCCTGCGGCGACACCCCCCGTGGCTTCCTCGGCAGCCCGGTGGCCGGCATCGCCGCCGACGAGATCATCGACCCGACGCCGGTCATCCTCGAGATCAAGCGCCGCTACATCGGTGACCCCGAGCTCGCGAACCTGCCCCGCAAGTTCAAGACCGCCATCACCGGGCACCCCAGCCTCGACGTGGTCCACGAGATCAACGACGTGTCGCTCGTCGGCGTCGTGCACCCCGAGCTCGGGCCCGGCTACGACCTCTGGGTCGGTGGTGCCCTCTCGACGACGCCGCGCCTCGCCGAGCGCCTCGGCGTCTTCGTCCGCGAGGAGCAGGCGGCCGACGTCTGGTACGGCGTCGTCTCGATCTTCCGCGACTACGGGTTCCGGCGCCTGCGCAACAAGGCGCGCCTGAAGTTCCTTCTCGCCGAGTGGGGTCCGGCGAAGTTCCGCGAGGTCCTCGAGACCGAGTACCTCGGGTACGCGCTGCCCGACGGACCGGCGCCCGCGCCCGCCACAGGGCCCGGCGACCACGTCGGCGTCCACGCGCAGAAGGACGGCCGCTTCTACGTCGGCGCCGCCCCCGTCGTCGGACGCGTCGGCGGCCACACGCTGACCGGCCTCGCCGACCTCGTCGAGTCGGTCGGCGCGGGTCGCGTCCGCCTCACGGCCCACCAGAAGCTCGTCGTCCTCGACGTGCCCGAGGACGGCGTCGAGACCCTCGTGGCCGGCCTCGAGGGCCTCGGCCTCAGCGCCCGGCCGAGCCCCTTCCGCCGCACGACGATGGCCTGCACCGGCATCGAGTTCTGCAAGCTGGCGATCGTCGACACCAAGGACACCGCGGCGGCCGCGATCACCGCCCTCGAGACGCGCCTGGCCGACCTCGTCGCCGATGGCTCGCTCGACACGCCGATCCTGCTCAACGTCAACGGCTGCCCGAACTCGTGCGCCCGCATCCAGACGGCCGACATCGGGCTCAAGGGCCAGATCATCACCGTCGACGGCCCGGACGGCCCGGTGCAGGTGCCGGGCTTCCAGGTGCACCTCGGCGGCGGCCTGGCCTCAGCCGACCGCGACGAGCCGGGCCTCGGGCGCACCGTGCGCGGTCTCAAGGTCCCGTCCACCGAGCTGCCCGACTACGTCGAGCGGGTCGTGCGCACCTACGTGGCCCAGCGTGCCGCCGGCGAGACCTTCGCCGCGTGGGCGCACCGCGCCGAGGAAGGAGCCCTCCAGTGACCGCCGTCCCCCTCGCCACCCCGAAGGTGCCGCGCCGGCGTCGTTCCGAGGCCGAGCTCAAGGCGATCGTCGACGACTTCAACGCGACGCTCGGTGCCGACCCGGAGCGCGAGCCGACCGCCGACGAGGTCGCGGCCTGGGCCGCCTTCCACTTCGAGGGGTCCCTCGCGGTGGCCTGCTCGATGGCCGATGCCGTTCTGCCGCATGTCATCTCGCGGTTCGCGCCCGGCGTCGACGTGCTGTTCCTCGACACCGGCTACCACTTCTCCGACACCCTCGTCACGCGTGACATCGTCGCCGAGGACCTGCCGATCACGCTCGTCAACGTCACGCCCGAGCTCACCGTCGCCGAGCAGGACGAGAAGTACGGCGCCCGCCTCTACGAGCGCGACCCGGCCCTGTGCTGCCAGATGCGCAAGGTCGAGCCGCTCGCCCGCACGCTGCCGACCTACGAGGCGTGGGTGACCGGCGTCCGCCGCGACGAGGCACCGACACGCACGAACACGCCGCTCGTCACGTGGGACGACAAGAACGGGCTCGTCAAGATCAACCCGCTCGCCGCCTGGACCTTCGACGAGCTGCAGACCTACGCGGTCGACAACCACGTCGAGGTCAACTCGCTCCTGTCAGACGGCTACCTGTCCATCGGCTGCGAACCGTGCACCCGCCGGGTCGAGCCCGGCGAGGACCCCCGCGCCGGCCGCTGGGCCGGCTTCACCAAGACCGAGTGCGGACTCCACACATGACGACGACCCTCGACACCCACACCGATGCCGTGACGCCCGCCTCGCCGGACGCGTCGGAGCGCCGCCTCGGCCACCTCGACGCGCTCGAGGCCGAGTCGATCCTCGTCATCCGCGAGATGGCCGCCGAGCTCGAGCGTCCGGCGCTGCTCTTCTCCGGCGGCAAGGACTCCGTCGTCATGCTGCACCTCGCGGCCAAGGCCTTCTGGCCGGCGCCGATCCCGTTCCCGGTGCTGCACGTCGACACCGGACACAACTTCCCCGAGGTGCTCGCCTACCGTGACGAGACGGTGGCGCGGCTCGGCCTGCGGCTCGTCGTCGCCAGCGTCCAGGACTACATCGACGACGGCCGCCTGCGCGAGCGGGCAGACGGCACCCGCAACCCGCTCCAGACCCTCCCGCTGCTCGACGCCATCAACGAGCACCGCTTCGACGGCGTCTTCGGCGGCGGCCGGCGCGACGAGGAGAAGGCCCGCGCCAAGGAGCGGATCGTCTCCCTCCGTGACGAGTTCGGCCAGTGGGACCCGAAGAACCAGCGCCCCGAGCTGTGGAACCTCTTCAACCCGCGGCACCGGCCCGGCGAGCACGTGCGCGTCTTCCCGATCAGCAACTGGACCGAGGTCGACATCTGGCGCTACATCGAGCGCGAGGACATCCCGCTCGCGCCGCTCTACTACGCGCACGAGCGCGAGGTGTTTCACCGCGACGGCATGTGGCTCGCAGTCGGTCCGTACAGCCAGCCGCGCGAGGACGAGACCGTCGAGAAACGCCTCGTGCGGTACCGGACCGTCGGTGACATGTCGTGCACCGGTGCCGTCGAGTCGCCGGCCGCGACGAACGCGGAGATCGTCGTCGAGGTGGCCGCCTCGACCCTGACCGAGCGCGGTGCCACGCGCGCCGACGACCGGATCTCCGAGGCCGCCATGGAGGACCGCAAGAAGGAGGGCTACTTCTGATGGCCACCGCCACCGCCCCCACGACCGCAGGGACCCTGCTCCGCCTCGCCACCGCGGGCTCCGTCGACGACGGCAAGTCGACGCTCGTCGGCCGCCTCCTGCACGACACGAAGTCGGTGCTGTCCGACCAGCTGGCCGCCGTCGAGCGGGTGTCGCGTGACCGCGGCCTCACCGCCGCCGACCTCGCCCTCCTCACCGACGGCCTGCGCGCCGAGCGCGAGCAGGGCATCACCATCGACGTCGCCTACCGCTACTTCGCGACGGCGAGCCGCTCCTTCGTCCTCGCCGACTGCCCCGGGCACGTGCAGTACACGCGCAACACCGTGACCGGCAGCTCGACCGCCGACGTCGTCGTCCTGCTCGTCGACGCCCGCAAGGGCGTCCTCGAGCAGACGCGTCGGCACCTCGCCGTCACGGCGCTGCTGCGCGTCCCGCACGTCGTCGTCGCGGTCAACAAGATCGACCTCGTCGACTTCTCCCAGGAGGTCTACCAGCGGGTCGACGCGCAGGTGCGCGCCGTCGCCCGCGAGCTCGGCGTCGAGGAGGTGACGACGATCCCGGTGAGCGCGCTCGACGGCGACAACATCGTCGACCGCTCGGCCCGCACCGACTGGTACGGCGGCCCCAGCCTGCTCGAGCTGCTCGAGGCGCTCCCGCCGTCCGACGACCCCGCCCACGAGTCGTTCCGCCTGCCGGTGCAGCTCGTCATCCGCCCGCAGGGCGCGGCCCTCGACGCCGCGCACCGCGACTACCGCGGCTACGCCGGCCAGGTGGCCTCGGGCGTCGTCCGCGTGGGCGACGAGGTCGTCGCGCTGCCGTCCGGCCGCCGCACGACCGTCGTCGGCATCGACCTCGGTGACCGCTCCCTCGAGGAGGCCTTCGCGCCGCAGTCGGTGACCCTGCGCCTCGCCGACGAGATCGACATCTCCCGAGGTGACGTCATCGCCGCCGCAGCGGACGCCCCCGAGCCGACGCAGGACATCGAGGCTGTCGTCTGCTGGCTCGGCGACGCGCCGCTGCGCCCCGGTCAGCGGCTGCTCCTCAAGCACGGCTCGCGGACGGTCCAGACCGCGGTGCGTGGCATCGACGGTGCCCTCGACCTCGACGACCTGCACGCCGTGCCGGCAGAGTCCTTGTCGCTCAACGACATCGGCCTGGTCACGCTGCGCGTGTCGCAGCCGCTGCCGGTAGAGCCGTACGCCGTGTCACGTCGCAGCGGAGCCTTCCTGCTCATCGACGCGCACGACGGCCGGACGCTCGCCGCGGGCATGGTCGGCGCCACCCTGCCCACCGCGCCGGAGGCGCCGTCGTCGCCCGAGGGCGACGAGGACTGGGACATCTGAGGCCCGGGCCGTGGCGTCGGTGAAGTCCGCGTTGCCGGTCGTCCTCGACCTCACCGGCCGGCTCGTCGTGGCCGTCGGCGGTGGTCCGGTCGCGGCCCGACGCGTCCGCGCCTTCCTCGACGAGGGCGCGGTCGTGCGCGTCGTCGCCCCGTGGGTCTGCGAGGACCTGCGGGACCTCGTTCGCGCTCGCGCCGTGTCCGCCGCCGGTGCCGCGGCGTCGGGCCGCGTCGAGTGGGTCGAGCGTGACTACGCCGGACCGGCCGACCTCGACGGCGCCTGGCTCGTCCACACCGCGACGGGCGAGCCGTCCGTCGACCGCGAGGTCGCCGCCGACGCCGAGGCCCTGCGCGTGTGGTGCGTCGATGCCACCGACGCCGCGGGCACGACGGCCAGCGTCGCGGCCCGCACCGACGTCACCACTCCCGACGGGCGGGTCACGGTGTCGGCCTACGCGGCCGGTGACCCGGGCCTGGCCGTGACCGTCCGCGACGGCGTCGAGCAGGCGCTCGCCACCGGGCGCCTCGACCTGCGCCGCACCCGCACGCACGGACGCCGCGGCTGGGTCGCGCTGGTCGGCGGTGGCCCCGGCGTCGACGGGCTCCTCACGGCCCGAGGGTACGAGCTGCTCGCGTCGGCCGACGTCGTCGTGCTCGACCGTCTCGCGCCGCGTGGTGTCGTCGACCGGCTGCCCGCGTCGGTGCGCGTCATCGACGTCGGCAAGACGCCCGGCCACCACCCGGTGCCGCAGTCGCGGATCAACGACGTGCTCGTCGAGGAGGCGCAGCGCGGCCTCGGCGTCGTGCGGCTCAAGGGCGGCGACCCGTACGTGCTGGGCCGCGGCGGTGAGGAGCGCGCCGCGTGCGAGGCCGCCGGCATCCCCGTCGAGGTGGTCCCTGGCGTCACGTCGGCGGTGTCCGTTCCCGCGGCCGCCGGGATCCCGGTGACCCACCGGGGTGTCGCCCGCGGCTTCACCGTCGTCACCGGCCACGACGACGTCCCCGTCCTGCCGACCGGTGGCGACCACACGCTCGTGCTCCTCATGGGCGTGACCAACTTGGCTCGTACCATGAATCTCCTTGCGACCCATGGCCGTTCGCCCGAGTGCCCCGTGGCCGTCGTCGAGCGCGGGTTCGCGCCCGACCAGCGCGTCACCGTCGGCACGGTCGCGACGATCGCCGCGCGGGCCGCCGAGGTCGGCGTCGAGGCGCCCGCAGTCGTCGTCGTCGGGGACGTCGTGCGACTCGCACCCGCGTGGGCCGGCGAGCCCGCCTGACGCGTCAGGCACACCTTCCCCGGACCGTACCGGGACCGATGACGGAGCTTCGCGCGCCGGCACCCACCTGCTGAGCACGGACCGGCCGCGTCGGACCGGCGAAGGTCCGTCATCGCTCCCGCTCGGGACCCTCGGGTCAGGCCAGCCAGACGCCGTCGCGCATCAGGGTGCGACCGGGGATCTCGTTCGCCTCGCGCCAGGCCTGGATGCGCTCCGGGCGCAGGAGGTACACCGCGTAGTCCGCTCGCTCGGTGCGCGGGTCCCAGTCGGTGCGGACGATGTACCGCTGCCACTGCTCCTCGGGGACGTCGTCGGTCGACACCTCGCGGGCCGACGCGTCGACCATGACGACGTCGCGGAACTCCCCGATTCCCAAGCGGACCCGGCCGGTCTCGCGCAGGTTGCGCCCGCACGGGGAGCCGACCGGCGTCACGACCATGATCTCGGTGCCGTCCCAGTCGAAGGACAGCGGCACGAGCCCCGGCACGCCACCACCGGCGTCCGCCGTGGCGACCCAGAGGTCGACGTCCTGCTCGAGCCGGCGACGGGTGTCGGCGACGCGCGTGGCCCGGTCCCGGGCGGGCGCCGCCGACTCCGGCGCGCTCAGCGTCGCTCCTGGATCCGGACGAGGTTGCCCGCCGGGTCGCGGAAGGCCGAGTCGCGAACGCCGTAGGGCTGGTCGGTCGGCTCCTGCACGACCTCGGCACCGGTCGCCTCGATCTTCGCGAACGCCTCGTCGAGGTCGGGCGTGGCGAGCAGGAGCGAGCCGTAGGTGCCCTTGGCCATCATGTCGCCGATGGTGCGCCGCTCGTCGTCGGTGAGGCCGGGCGTCGCCTCGGGCGGGTAGAGCACGACCGACGTGCCGGGCTGGCCGGGCGGGCCGACGGTGATCCATCGCATGCCGGCGTGACCGACGTCCATGCGCACCTCGAAGCCGAGCGCGTCGCGGTAGAAGGCGATGGCGGCGTCGGGGTCGTCCTGTGGGAGGAAGCTCGAGTGAATGCTGAGGTCCATGGCGCCCACGCTAGGCCCGCGGCGACGCGGATGCTTCTCGATTCCTGACCGGTCGCGTCACCTGCTTGGCGACGCACGGGACGAGGCCGTCGGTGGCGCCTGCCTGCTCCTGCCGGTAGACGCTCGGCGGGACCCCGACGAGCTCGGTGAACCGGGTGCTGAACGTGCCGAGCGAGGAGCAGCCCACCTCGAAGCACACCTCGGTCACGCTGAGGTCCCCGCGGCGCAGCAGCGCCATGGCCCGCTCGATGCGGCGCGTCATGAGGTACTGGTACGGCGACTCGCCGTAGGCCAGCTTGAACTGGCGGCTCAGGTGGCCGGCCGACATGTTGACCCCGCGGGCCAGCGCCTCGACGTCGAGCGGCTGCGCGTACTCGCGGTCGATGCGGTCCCGTACGCGTCGCAGCAGCGCGAGGTCGCGTCGCCGCTGCTCGTCGTCCGTCCGTGCTCCCGAACCCCTGGTCACGGACCGATCCTCGCATCTCGGCGCCGACGCGTCGGGGCTGTACCGCCCCGGAGCAGTCCGCCTGGTCCTAGAGTGCGAACCGCCGGTGCCGAACCTGGCTCGACCGACAGGGGAACCACATGAGCTCGTCCGCACCGCGCCCTGCCCACCACCGCGCCGGCGGGACGCAACGGCGCATCCGGTGGCGCCGCGCCGCGATGGTGGCCGTCCTCGCCCTGGTGGTGCCCGCCCCGGTCGCCGATGCCGCGGACACCGCCGACCTCATCTCCAGCGTCAAGCTGTACGTCGTTCTCGACGCGCAGGCGACGGGGGCGGTCGTCCCGCAGCCCGACACCCCGGCGGGCACGTCGTACACCTACGTGTGGTCGGACGAGACGGGCGAGCTGGCCCGAACCACCACCACCGCGAACGTCGCCCAGACGCCCATCGGACGGGCCAAGTTCGGGCGCACGATCGGTCTCAGCATCACGGCCACCGCCCCGGGCGGGGCCACCGAGACCGAGAACAGCGCGCCCGTGGTCGCCACCCGATGGCTGGTCGGTGGCTTGCAGTACGACGCCACCGACCGCCGGTTCGTCTGGTACTCGCCGCAGCTGCCCGCCACCTTCGACGCGGAGCTCGGCACGGTCTCGGTCTCGTACCAGTGGTCGCGGTCGGGCACTCCGATCCCCGCCGACCCCGGCGTCGACCCCTGGGTGCACGCCCGGGTCGCGGCAGATGAAGGTCAGACGCTCGGCGTCGCGGTGGTTTCGCACCAGGCAGCCACCGGGGCCGGCAGCACGTGGGCGGCTGCACCGACGCCACCGGTGGGCGTGGTGAAGGCGGCCTACGCCGCCACGGGCTCCGGCGCCTCCGGCCAGACGCTCGCCGTCGAGGTGCGACCGACCTCCTGGTACCCGGGCGACCCGACCGTCGTCCCCGAGCTGACGTGCGACCACCAGTGGTACCGCGACGGCGCGGCCCTCTACGGCGAGACGGGGCAGTACCACTACGTCCACACGATGGAGCGCGGAACGACGCTGCAGGTGCGGACGCGTTGCTCGAGCCCGGGCTACCTGTCGCAGACGTTCTGGTCGTCGAAGCTCACCGTCCCGGGCGTTCCTGCGCTCGTGTCCCTGCTCGGCAACGACGCGCTGCGAGACCTGGGGGAGTTCTGGCCGGGGATGCCCGACCTCTGGCTGAACCGGGGCCGGCCCGGCTCCTTCTCCTTCGGCGAACCCCTGAGCACGTCGTACCTGCCGACCCGGTCGATGAGCATGATCTCGCTCGCCGGGGACCTCGACGACGACGGGCGCGACGACCTCCTGGCCCGCGACTCGAAGGGAGCTCTCTGGCTCTACCCGTTCGTGCGCAACCGGGTCCGGATCGGCGCGAGCGGCTGGAACGCGATGAACCTGCTCGTCGCCGGCGGCGACTTCACCGGCGACCGCTCGGCCGACCTCTTCGCGCGGCGTTCCACCGGCGAGCTCGTGTTCTACGCCGGCCGCGGTACGCAGGGCCTGGCCGCGGGCAAGGTCGTTGCCACGAGTGCCTTCCGCTCTGCGCGGCTCATCGTGACGCTCGGTGACGCGAACGGCGACGGGCTCGCCGACGTCCACGTCGTCCGGCCCGACGGCACCCTGTGGTTCTACGCCGGCAAGGGCAACGGTGGCCTGGCCGCGCCGGTGCGGGTCGGCACCGGTTGGGGACCGATGCGCACGCTGCTCACCGGGCGTGACCTCGACCGCGACGGCAGGGCCGACCTGCTCGCACTCGACACCGCTGGACGGCTCTGGCTCTACCCGGGCAACGGCCGCGGCGGGTTCACGAGCCGCAGCCTGACCAACGCCGGCCACCCGCTCACCACGTCGATCAGCTGACGGCGGCGAGGATCCGGTCGATCCGGGCGAGGGTCACGGGGTCCTCGGGGATCTCGAGGAACCACGCTGCGAGGCGGTCGCGCTCGGGCCCTTCACCGGCCCCGACCCACCGCGAGCACGCCAGCTGTCCGATGTGCGCCTGCTCGGCCACGAGCATCGAGAAGTGGCCCCGACGCGTGACCCTGCCGGGGCCACCGGCCGCGCGGTAGGCGTCGTGCAGCAGGCGGGCCCGGGTCGGGTCGTCGGCGCCGAACTCGAACAGCACCATGGCCAGCTCCTGGCTCGGGTCGGCCGGGCCGAGGTTCTCGAAGTCGATGACGCAGACGTCGCCGTCGGTCGTCGCGAGCACGTTGTCGGCCCAGAGGTCCCGGTGGCAGACCCGTGGCGCCTCGTGCGGCTCGATGACCCGCTCGACGGCTACGAGGTCGTCGAGGAGCGCGTGCAGCTCACCGGCGAACGGGGCGCCCGCGTCGGCGACGCGTCGGGCGAGGTCGCGCCAGCTCTGCTCCCCGGCTCCGGTGGCGAACCAGTTGTCCACCGGGTCCTCGGTGCGCCGTGCCGCCCGATGCAGGAGCGCGACGGTCCGCCCGACCGCGCCCGGGTCGAGCGAGCGCGTCCTCGGACGCAGGCCGACCCACTCGAAGACACGCACCACGGTGCCCGCCACCTCGGCGGCCACCCGACCGTCCGTGGTGCGCAGCACCTCGGGTGTGCGGACGCCGAGTGCCCTTGCGGCGTCGACGAACTCGGCGTCCCTACCGACGTCGTTGAGCCTGGGCGCGGCATACCACTCCTTGACGGCGAACGAGCGCGCCCCGGCGTCGAGCCGCCAGACGCGGCCGAGCCGTCCCCGGGCCACCGGGCCGTTCAGGGTGACGGGCTCGCCAGCACGCGCGAGCCCGAACGCTGCCGCGATGGCGTCACCCTCGGAGCCCTCGATCATGGCGATCCCCCTGTGCCGCAGGCCGGTCGGACGGTCAGGGAACGAGTCGCCAGACCGCGACCGACACCGTGGCCACCGCCAGCCCGAGCGAGGACCAGCCGAGCGGCGTGCGCCCACCACGGCCTCGACCGAGCAGCAGCAGGACAGCAGCGAGCACGGACAGGACGGCGGCCACGACGGTCTCCTCCGGGCCGTCGTCGATGGTGCGGATGAGGATCGTGTCGGTCATGCCGTGCCGGGTGAACTCCCCGAGCACCCGGAGCAGGACGAACACCCACCAGCCGACCGCGATCCAGAACAGGGCCACGCCGAGCTGCTCGAGGAGCGGGTCGGCGGTCGGGTCTGCCGTGCGGGCTGCAGGACGCGCCGGGTCCGCCGGCCAGGCCGGGCGGCCGGCGTACGGGTTGGGCGGCGCGGGTGGGGCCGCCGGTCCGGCGGGCACCGGCACGGTGAACTGCTCGTCCCACACGGCCGTGGTGCGGTCGGGCCGGTCGCCGGCGTCGCTCATGCGCTCAACGTACCTCCGGCGGCTCACTCGGTGGCGGCGCGACGCTGCTCCTCGTCGAAGGCCAGGTGGAGACCCGCCTCCTTGGCCGAGGCGCCCGCCGCGACGGCCGACCGGGTCAGCCCGATGTTGCGCGACGTCGCGGCCATCGCGGCGGCCACCCGCCCGCGGCCGTAGGTCATCGAGTGGGTGGCCGCCACGCCGATGCTCGAGCCGACCTCGATGGCGTCCTGGTCCGCGCCCATGTAGAGGAACTGCCACGAGTACTCGGACATCTGCCGCTCGATGAGGGCCTTGACCTGGGCGTGGGTCAGCTCGCGCGAGGAGTTCTCGTGCCCGTCGGTCATGATCCCGACGATGACGACGCCGGGACGCTGGTCGTCCGGGAGCGCCGCGAGCCGCTCGCCGGCCTCGCCGAGCAGCCGCCCGATGGAGTCGAGCAGCGCCGTCGAGCCGCGCGGCTGGAGCCGCAGCGACGGCACGTCGGCCACCGGCACGTCGCGGTAGACCTCCTCGTACCGGTCGTCGAACTGCGCCAGGGTGACCCGGCACTCGCCCGGCTGGGCGCGCTGCTCGGCGATGAACGCGTCGAATCCGCCCTCGGTGTCGTCCTTGATCGACTGCATCGACCCGCTGCGGTCGAGCAGGAAGTAGAGGTGCGTGAGGTTCGGGTTCGTCATGGCGGGCTCCTCGGCTCGATGTCGGGTGGTCGGGTGGTCCCCTCAGTCGGTGCTGCGGCGGGCGCGGAACCGCAGCGGGCGGGCGGACGCGTCGGGGGCGGGACGATGGCGTCCCTCCTCGAGGTCGTAGCGGGCGCGCTCGACGCCCGCGGCGGTGACGCGGCCGGCCTCGGACCCGTACGCGCCGAGCAGGTGCGTGCGGGCCAGGCGGGGGCCCACGGCGTTCTCGGACAGGCCGGCGAGTGCGCCGGCCGTCCGGATGGTGCCGCCCTCCGCGACGAGCACCGCGGCCATCGCCTCGTCGACGGCGGCGGTCAGGTGCTCCTGCGCGGCCCGCAGCAGGGGCAGGGCCTCGAGGGGTCGGGACGCGTCGGTGCGGTCGAGCGCCTCGCGCGCGGCCTCGATGGTCGTGCGCAGGGCCTGCTCCGTCTCCATGGGCAGGGGTGGGCGCCGGTCGTCGCTCATTCACCCACGGTAGGCGCAGTTACTGCGGCACCGCAAGAGCTGGGGCTAGCCGACCGACTGCAGGCGGTCGAGGGCCGCGACGTAGCGCCGCGCCATCCACCGTTGACCCGCCCGCGCCACGGGGCCGCCCAGTCTCGCCGCGGAGGAGCCGGGCCGGGAGACCGCGGAGACGGTGAACCGGAGGCTGCCATCGGCGTGCCGTTCGAGGACGAACCGCTCCTCGCCCCTCTCGGGGTGCCCGGGCAGCGTGCCGTACGCGAAACCGCGCTTCCCGGGTTCGTCGAAGACCTCGACGACCCGGCAGGGGACCCGGATGCCGAGCCACCCTCCCAGGCGCAGCTCGACGACGGAGTCGAGCTCCGCGAACGGCTCCGACGCCCGCACGCGCAGGCCGGCCCGGTCGTGGACCCGCCACCCCATGAGGTCCGCGACCGCGGCGTCGAAGTCCCGGCGCTGCAGGCACCGCGAGACCTCGAGGGCGTGGTAGCCCGGTGGTGGCCGGTCGGCGACGACCACGTCCCGCGGGTAGGTGAGGTCGGCAGCCCGCAGGGCGGCTGCGCGCTCCTCGGACAGCGGCCGGACGGCCATGCCCCATCCTGCCCCGCGGGTGGCCGTCAGCCGCGGTGCAGCCCGGGCTGGACGACGCGGCGGGTCGACGCCGGATGCGTCTCGAGCCCGGCTGAGGGGCGGTGCGGTCGGGGCTGGAGGTCACCGCCGCAGTTCGGACACGTCCCACCCAGGCAGGCGTCGACGCACCGCGCGCACCAGGTGCACTCGTAGGTGCAGATCATCGCCTCGGTCGACTCGGGTGGCAGGTCGACGTCGCAGCACTCGCAGTTCGGTCGCAGCTCCAGCATGTCGGCAGTCTCGCAGCGAGGACCGGCGCCGCTGGCGTCGGGCCACCGGGCGCCAGGGCGACCGGGCCGCCGGGCGACCGGGCCTCAGGGCGACCGGGCTGCCGGGCCGCCGGGCCACCGGGCCACCGGGGCGGCGGTGGTCCCTCCCTCGCTACGTCACTGCTCACTCTGAGTGAGCAGTGACGTAGCGAAGCGGCCTCGAACCCCCCGGTCAGTGGACGCCGACGGTCTGACGCTCGACCTCGATGAGCGCGACGACGCGGCGCAGGCGCCGGTCGTACGGCTGGCCCGTGTAGGCGACGGCGAGCCGGTCGACGATCGTCCACGCCTCGTCACCCTCGAGCCACTCGACGACCCGGCCCCGGATGGCGACCGGGGTGAAGGCGTCGTCCGCCGGTGCCACGGACAGCGCGACCCGGGCGTCGCGGCGCAGGTTGCGGGCCTTGCGCGAGTCCGGCCCGGTGAAGACAACGACCGCGTCGCCCTGCGTGCCGACGAAGACCGGGGTGACGTGGGGCCCGCCGTCGGGCAGGACCGTCGCCAGGTGTGCGATCGGTGCGGCCTCGAGAGCCCGGCGTACCTCGGGCTCGAGCGCGCTCATCGGGACACCGCGTAGTGCAGGTGGGTCACGCCGGGGGCGGCGACGGCCTCCAGCAGCCTCAGGTCGACGTGCGTGGGCAGCTCACCGAAGAGGCGGCGGCCCGCACCGAGCAGGACCGGCACCTGGTGCAGGATCACCTCGTCGACGAGGCCGGCGGCGAGTGCCGCCGTCGCGACCCCACCGCCCATGACGGCGACGTCCTTGTCCCCGGCGAGCCGGCGCGCGACCGTCACGGCGTCCGCGATTCCGGTGGTGACGAGCGTCTGGCGCTCGTGGTCGGCGGGCAGCGGCCGGTGGCTGACCACGACCATCGGTGCGGTGGGGTGCGGGGCGCCGCCCGCTGCCCAGCCCGAGTCGTCGTACGTGTTGCGCCCGACGAGCGAGACGCCGACGCGGGCGGCGGCGGCATCGAAGACGCGGCGGCTGGGCTCGGTCAGTGAGAACCCGTCGAAGACGGTGCTCCGGGTGTCGCCGTCGACGTACCAGTCGAAGAGGCGGGTGCCGTCGCCGAGCCCGCGCCCGGTGCCGGGGTCGCGCCCGGTGATGTAGCCGTCGACCGAGACCGAGAGTGCCACGAGGACCTTGGTCATGTCGCTGTCCTTTCGAGTTCCTTCAGGAGACTCCACGACCGTAGCAGTCAAAGTTCCCTGAGGGAACCCCAACTGCTAGGTTGGCAGGATGCAGCGGACGAACTTCGGCGAGATGGCCTGCTCCATCGCGCGCACCCTCGACGTCATCGGCGAGCCCTGGTCGCCGCTCGTCCTGCGCGACGTGTGGGTGGGGCTCACCCGCTTCGAGCAGCTCCAGGCCGACCTCGGCATCTCGCGCAAGGTCCTGACCGAGCGACTCAACCACCTGGTCGAGCACGGCGTCCTCGAGCGCCGGCCGTACGACCGGCGTCCCCGGTACGAGTACGTCCTCACCGACAAGGGCGTGGAGCTCGTCGACCTGCTCATGGTCATGGTGGGTTGGGGGGACCGGTGGCTCGCCGGGACAGCGGGCCCCCCGGTCCTCTACCGGCACCACGCGTGCGGCGAGGTCAGCAGCGTCGACCTGCGCTGTGCGCACTGCGGGGAGGCGATGCACGCCCGCGACGTCGACGTGCTCCCCGGACCCGGAAGCGCAGCCTGACGCGCCGACGCCGAGACGGCCCGGGCGGCGTGGAAGGCTTTGCGCCTCCCGCGCGTTGGACGGCACGTGAAGAAGATCGGCTTTCTGTCCTTCGGCCACTGGAGCCCGACGCCGCACTCGCAGACGCGGTCGGCGTCCGACGCGCTGCTCCAGTCGATCGACCTCGCGGTGGCCGCCGAGGAGCTCGGCGCCGACGGCGCCTACTTCCGGGTCCACCACTTCGCCCGCCAGCTCGCCTCGCCGTTCCCGCTCCTCGCGGCGGTCGGTGCCCGCACGAGCCGCATCGAGATCGGCACGGGCGTCATCGACATGCGCTACGAGAACCGGCTCTACATGGCCGAGGACGCCGGCGCGGCCGACCTCATCGCCGGCGGCCGGCTCCAGCTCGGCATCAGCCGCGGCTCACCCGAGCAGGTGGTCGACGGGTTCCGCTACTTCGGCCACGAGCCCGAGGGCGGCGACCACGCCGCGATGGCGCGCCGGCACACCGAGATCTTCCTCGACGTCCTGTCCGGCAAGGGTTTCGCCGAGCCGAACCCGCGTCCGATGTTCCCCAACCCGCCGGGCCTGCTGCGCGTCGAGCCACACTCCGAGGGGCTGCGCGAGCGCATCTGGTGGGGTGCCGGCAGCCGGGCCACGGCCGAGTGGACCGCCCAGCAGGGCATGAACCTCATGAGCTCGACGCTGCTCACCGAGGACACCGGGGTGCCGTTCCACCAGCTGCAGGCCGAGCAGATCCAGCGCTTCCGCGACGCGTGGAAGGCGGCCGGTCACGAGCGCGAGCCGCGGGTCTCGGTGAGCCGCAGCGTGTTCCCCATCGTCAGCGACCTGGACCGTGCCTACTTCGGCCGCGAGTCGGCCAGCCGCGACCAGGTCGGGGTCATCGACCGCGGCACGGCACGGTTCGGCAAGACGTACGCCGGCGAGCCGGAGCAGCTCGTCCGCGACCTCGGCGAGGACGAGGCGATCGCGGCAGCCGACACGTTGCTGCTGACCGTGCCGAACCAGCTCGGCGTCGACTACAACGCACACGTCATCGAAAGCGTGCTGACGCACGTGGCGCCCGGACTCGGTTGGCGCTGAGGTAGATCCGCGTCGAGCTCCTCGTCAGGGCTCCCAGACAGCGGCGTCGTGGGCGAAGACGACGCGCCGCGGGTCGAGCTCGAGGATGCGCGCCATCCACGGGCTCGGCTCCGGCAGAGGGGGTTCGTGCCCGAGCGTGGCGGCCTGCGCGGCGAGCGCGTCGGCCGACCAGGCCGAGGCCGTGTCGTGGGCCTGACCGGCGAGGACCACGGTGCCGTCGTCGCAGCGCAGGAGGACCGACTGGTGCCCGTCGACGTGCCCCGGCGTCGGCACGACGTGCACGCCGGGAGCGATCTCGGCCTCGCCGTCGAGCAGCTCGTAGCGGGCGCCCTCGAAGTCGACGAGGGCATCGACGGTGTAGTCGCCGGCGCGGGCCGTCTCGAGCTCGCGTCGCTGACAGTGGATCGGTCGGCCCGCGAACATCGGGTTGCCGCCGACGTGGTCGAAGTGCAGGTGGCAGTTGACGACGATGGCGACGTCGTCGACCCGGACGCCGACCGTGGCGAGCGCGTCGGCCACGTGCACGCGGCGCGGCCGGTACCACGCGTCGGTCTCGGCGTCCGCCGCGCCGAGCCCGGTGTCGAGGAGCAGCAGCCCCGCCGGCGTCCGGGCGAGGTAGCCGTACACGGCCTCGACCCGCGGGCTGCCCGTTCCCGTCTCCTCCGGTGGACGCACGAAGGTGCCGAGCCCGACCCGCACGACGTCGTCCACGCGCATGGCCCCCACCCTAGGAGGAGATGTCCTCGAGCGCCGCTCGTCAGGAGCGGCGCAGCAGCTCCTCGAGGGCCCGCCGGTACGCCGCCTCGGCCACCCGCGCGACGACCGGCCCGAACACGTCCGGCACACCCCGAACGCGGATCCGCTGCCGCCAGCCGACGACGCTGCCCGTGGCGCTCGGGGTGACGCGCAGCGTGATCCGTCCGGTGACGACGTTGCCCTCCTTGCGGATGCGCGCGATGCCGGGGTCGTGCGCAGTGGGCGGCGCGTAGCTCTCGATGACCATGGGGTCGTCGAACCCGATCGGACCGAGCCCCGTGCGGGCCACGAAGCGCGCACCCGCCCTCAGCCGGGTCGGCTCCAGCACCTCGCCCGAGACGGTCGTCAGGGGGATGACGGCACCGTGCGTCCGCAGGTCGAGGACGCGTCGCCAGGCCTCGGGGGCGGGCAGTGGCGAGTCGATGGTCACCTCGAACCGGGCCATGCCGCCAGTGTGGCCCACGACGGAGCGGACCGCCCGAGGTTGCGCCGCAGGCAGGATGTGACCCGGCAGGCCCCCGCGGGTACTGAAGGCCTGTCGTGATCCGATGGGAGGACGTGCTGTGGGGTTGGAGTGCGTCGTCCTGCTCGACGAGCGAGGTGAGCCCGTCGGGTCGGCCCCCAAGCGCGACGTTCACCACGCCGACACCCCGCTGCACCTCGGGTTCTCCTGCTACGTCCTCGACGCGGACGACCGCCTCCTCGTCACGCGCCGGGCCACGTCCAAGCAGACCTTCCCCGGGGTGTGGACCAACTCGTTCTGCGGCCACCCGCTGCCCGCTGAGCCGCTCGCCGCGGCCGTGCGACGGCGGGCGTCCCACGAGCTCGGCCTCGAGGTCGGTCCCGTGACGGTCGTCCTGCCCGACTTCCGGTACCGCGCGGAGACGGACGGCGTCGTGGAGCTCGAGCTGTGCCCGGTGACGACGGTCCGGGTCGAGGCCGACGTGCCCCTCGCTCCCCTGGCCGGCGAGGTCGAGGAGTGGGAGTGGGTGCCGTGGCGGGAGTTCGCGGACGAGGTCGTCGCGGGCCGACGCACGGTGTCGCCGTGGTGCGTCGAGCAGGTCGCACGACTCGCCGACCTCGGCCCGCCGGCGTCGTGGCGCGGTGACGCCCGCCGGCTGCCGCCGGCGTTGCGGCCCCCGCACGTCCCGGCCCGCCCCAGCGGCGTGACGGCACCGGACGCGTCGACCTCGAGCGGCCGGCAACCCTCGACAGCACCCTTGCCCGGGGCCCTCCCGTGACCGAGGGTGGGAGGGTGTCGCCGACCCGCACCGACGTCGCGCCAGCCGACGTCGCCCGCACCCTCGCTGCCGCCGACGCGCTCCTCGCGGACGTCTGTGCTCGGCTGTCCGAGCAGTGGCGCGGCCGGTCGCCGGAGGCCGTGCCGGTCCTGCACGAGGACCTGCCGGAGGTGCTGCTCGCGTGGTTGTCCCCGCCGGGCGGCAAGCGCCTGCGCCCGGTGCTGTGCCACTGGGGATGGACGGCCGCGGGCGGCTCGACCACGACCCGCGACGACCTCGTCGCCACCTGCGCCGCGCTCGAGCTCGTCCACCTCTTCGCGCTCGTCCACGACGACGTCATGGACCGGTCGGACACCCGCCGGGGCCGGGTCGCCGTGCACGTCGAGGCGGCCAAGGCCCATGCCGGCGCCGGCGCGCTCGGCGACCCCGTCCTCTTCGGCGACAGCGTCGCCATCCTCTTCGGCGACCTGGCCCTGAGCGAGGCCTGGGCGCTCGTCGCGGGCGTCGGTGCCCGGGTCCGGCACGCCTGGGCCGACATGCTGCGCGAGCTCGTGCAGGGCCAGCTGCTCGACGTCACCGGTGCTGCGGGGCGCAGCCGCGACCTCGGACGCGCCCGGCTCGTGGCCCGACTCAAGTCGGGGGCCTACACGGTGCAGCGGCCGCTCGAGCTCGGCGCGCTCGCCGCCGGGGCGAGGCCCGAGGCCGTCGCCGCGCTGTCGACCTTCGGGGCCCACCTCGGCGAGGCGTTCGCCCTGCGCGACGACGTCCTCGGCGTCTGGGGTGACCCTCGCCGCACGGGCAAACCCGTCGGGGACGACCTCCTGTCGGCCAAGCCGACCGTCCTGCTCGCCGAGGCGACGCAGCTCCTGCCCGCCGACGTCGTCTCCCGTTACCTCGGCGACGCGGGCTCCATCACCCCCGACGACGTGCCCGTCGTCCAGCAGCTGATGCGCGAGGTGGGCGTGCTGGCCCGCGTCGAGGACCGCATCCGTGCCGAGGTGGAGCAGGCGTACGCCGCCCTCGACGACGCGTCGCTGGACGCGGTCGCGGCGGCCGGGCTGCGCGAGGTCGCAGCGTCGATCGCCTGGAGGGACTCGTGAGCGTCGTCGTCATCGGCGCCGGGCTCTCGGGGCTGTCCGCCGCCTGCCACCTCCTCGGGCGGGGCCACGAGGTCACCGTCGTCGAGCGCCACGACGCCCCGGGCGGACGCGGGCTCCGGCTCGTGCGCGACGGGTTCACGTTCGACACGGGCCCGACCGTGCTGACGATGCCGGGCCTCGTCGGCGACGCGCTCGCCGCGGCCGGCAGCTCGATCGAGGACGCCCTGCCGATGCGGCGCCTCGACCCCGCCTACCGTGCGTGCTTCGCCGACGGGAGCCGGATCCTCGTGCGCCACGGCGTCGAGGCGATGCGCGAGGAGATCGCCGCCATGTGCGGGCCGCGTGACGCGGCGGCCTTCGTCGACTTCGTCGCGTGGCTGCGGCGGCTCTACCGCGTCGAGATGCCGCACTTCATCGACGCCAACTTCGACTCGCCGCTCGACCTGCTCGCCTCGCCCCGCGCCGCGCTCGAGCTCGTCCGGCTCGGGGCCTTCCGCCGCCTCGGACCGGTCGTGCGCGAACGGTTCCGCGACGAGCGGCTGCACCGGCTCTTCTCCTTCCAGGCCCTGTACGCCGGGCTGTCGCCGGAGAGCGCCCTCGCCCTCTACGCGGTGATCACGTACATGGACACCGTCGAGGGCGTGTACTGGCCCCGGGGCGGCATGGACGCGGTGCCGGCAGCACTGGCGGACGCGGCGTCGCGCGCGGGGGCGGACCTGCGGTTCGGCGCCGCCGTGTCACGGCTCGTCCTCGACCGCCGTGGCGCGGTGGCGGGCGTCGAGCTCGAGTCCGGCGAGCGCATCACCGCCGACGCCGTCGTCTGCACCCTCGACCTGCCCACGGCGTACGAGCGGCTGCTCCCTGAGCTGCGGGCGCCGCGGGTCACCCGGACGGGGACGTACTCGCCGTCCGCCGTCGTCTGGCACGTGGGGGCGCTCGGGCAACCCGGCCCGGGCGTCGGGCACCACAACATCCACTTCGGGGCCGACTGGGACGGTGCGTTCCGGGCCCTGGTCGACGACGGTCGGCTCATGCCGGACCCCTCGCGCCTCGTCACCGTCCCGACCGTCACCGAGCCGGGCCTGGCACCCGAAGGCGACTCGGTGCTCTACGTCCTCGAGCCGGTGCCGAACCTCTCGGCGCCGATCGACTGGCGGCGCGAGCGGGGCCCGGCGCGTGAGCGCCTGCTGCGCTTCCTCGAGTCGGCCGGGTACCCGAGCGACGTCGTCACGGAGGAGCTCGTCACGCCGCTGGACTGGCAGCGCCTCGGGATGCACCTCGGCACGCCGTTCGCCCTGGCCCACACCTTCATGCAGACCGGGCCGTTCCGGCCCTCGAACGTCGAACGACGCGTGCCGGGCCTCGTGTTCGCCGGGTCGGGGACGGTTCCGGGCGTCGGCGTGCCGATGGTGCTCGTCAGCGGCAAGCTCGCGGCGCAGCGGGTCGACGCGTACCTGCCGCCGCGGCTCGGCGCACCGGGCGGCCGCCCCCGGCGAGCCAGCCGGGCCGGGGCAGCGCGATGACTGCGGCGTCGCGTCCCGCCGACGCGCTGCTCGTCGAGGGCTACCGCCGGTGCGCCCGCGTCACCCGCGAGCACGGCACGACCTACTACTGGGGCACGCTGCTGCTCCCGCCCGAACGGCGTCGTCACGTCCATGCCGTGTACACCCTGTGCCGGCTCGCCGACGACATCGTCGACGACCCGGGCGCCACCGACGGCGACCGGGTCGCCGCCACGACGACCCGGCTGGCCGAGTTCGCCGACCGGTTCCGCGCGGTCGTGCGCGGCGAGCCGACGGACGACCCCGTCCTCGCCGCGATCCGGCACAGCGTCCGCGTCTGCCGCATCGCGGACGAGTGCTTCGAGCGCTTCTTCGCCGCCATGGCCCAGGACCTCACCCGGTCGACGTACGAGACGTGGGAGGACCTGCTCGCCTACATGGACGGCTCGGCCGCCGTCATCGGCGAGATGATGCTGCCCGTGCTGCGGCCGCGCGACGTGGCGGCGCTGGCCCCCGCCCGGTCCCTCGGGCTGGCCTTCCAGCTGACGAACTTCCTGCGCGACGTCGGCGAGGACCTCGACCGCGGCCGCGTCTACGTGCCTCGGGAGGACCTGCGTCGCTTCGGCGCCGACCCGCACGAGCGCGCCGTGTCACCGGCGTGGCGCGAGCTGATGCGCTTCGAGATCGCCCGCAACCGCGAGCTCTACCGGCTGGCCGACGCCGGCATCCCGATGCTGCCGCCGTCCTCGGCACGGTGCGTCGCGGCGGCCCGCACCCTCTACGCGCGCATCCTCGACCGGATCGAAGCCCGCGACTACGACGTCTTCACGGGCCGCGCGCGGGTGCCCACGTGGCACAAGGCGGCCCTGTCGACGCGCATCCTCGTCCTCGGGCCCACCCTGGGCCCCACCCTCGGCCCGACCCGGCGATCGGCGGTCACCCCATGACGTTCCGCACCCTGCGCACCGGCCCCGACGCCACCCAGCCCTCGCCGCGTCGACCCGCCAACCCCCTGCGCGTGCTCCCGGAGGAGCCACGCGACCTCCTCGCCGGCACGTGGCGAAAGGCGCGCCCGTCGCGGATCCACCGCTCCATCCTCGACGCCCAGGGCCGCGACCCCGGGGGGTGGCACGTCGTCGGCGCGTCGGCCGACGTCGGGTCGACGCGGTCGCTGACCCGGACGGTCGCGGGCCGCGAGGTCGTGCTGTGGCGGTCCGCCGACGGGACGCTGCTCGCCGGGCCGGGTGCCTGTCCGCACCTCGGTGCCCTGCTCGACGACTGCGAGGTCATGCACGACCGCGTGTACTGCCGGTGGCACGGGCTCGCGCTCGGTCCCGGGGTGCGCCGGGACTGGCTCACCCTGCCGGCGCTCGACGACGGCGTGCTGCTGTGGGTCCGGCTGCGGACCGAGGGCGAGGAGGCCACCGACGCCCCGGCCCTGCCCGTGCGCCCTCCGGCGGCGCGGTCGTTCGCGACCGTCGTCGCGGTGCGCGGCGCGTGCGAGCCCGCCGACGTCGTCGCCAACCGCCTCGACCCCTGGCACGGCACGTGGTACCACCCGTACGCCTTCAGCCACCTCACCGTCGACGACGACGCGTCCGGCGACGACCGCCTCGTCGTCGACGTCGCCTTCCGCGTGACGCGCCGGCATGCGGTCCCGGTGCGCGCCGAGTTCACCTGTCCCGACGCCCGGTCCATCGTCATGACGATCGTGGAGGGAGAGGGCGCGGGCAGCGTCGTCGAGACCCATGCCACCCTCGTCGGACGTGACCGTTCGGGCGTGCCGACGACCGTCATGACCGAGGCGACGATCGCGCACTCGGACCGGCCGGGGTTCGCCGTGGCCCGGCGTGCGGCCGCCCTGCTGCGGCCGGCGGTCGCCGCGACGGCCCGCCGGCTGTGGGTCGACGACATGGCCTACGCCGAGCGCCGGTGGCTGCTGCGCGACCGCGGGGAGACCTACGGCTACTGACGCCTCGCCGCGAGGGCGCGGCGGAGCTGGTGGACGACGGGCTGTCCCAGCCCCCGCGTCGGCACCGACCAGAGGTCGTGCCCGGGCAGTCCGCGCGCCGCGAGCAGGGCGTTGGCGGCGAGCCACCCCGTCGTCGCCGCGCGTTCCATGAGGGCGACGGGCAGGTCGCAGCGGACGCCGTCACCCGCGAGCACGACCCTGGGGTCGGGGGTCAGGACGCCGGGACGGGCCGCCCACGGGTCGGTCCCCGCCAGCGGGCAGTCGTCGGCCAGCAGCCACTCCTCGTGCAGCGCCGCCGCGCCCGACAGCTCGGGGTGCAGCCGGTCCAGCTGGCGTCCCAGCTCGGCACGCAGGTCGCCCTCCTGCGTGCCGGGCGGCAAGGCGTAGGCGTGCAGCTCGATGACGCACCCTCCGGTCCGGCGCGCCCACGCGGACGCGCCGGCCTCCATGCGGTCGACGAACGTGACGTTGTCGAGGGGGCCGTAGCCGCTCGTGCCGAGGAACAGCGGACTGCCTTCTGCCGCAGGTCGATCCAGCCAGCGACGCCACACGGCGAACGCCGGGGCCGACCGCTGGCGGGACACGGCGTCACGCCAGGGGCCGTCGCCCAGCCACGCGGCACCGGCGACGAGACGCTGGAGCGCGGTCCGGTCGACCGCGAGCACGACGGCGTCCGCGACGAGCGACGGGCCGTCGTCGAGCTGGGCCCGGACGGCGCCGCCATCGTCGTCGAGCCGCGTCACCGAGGTGCCCGTACGCACGTCGACCCCGAGCCGCCGGAGGTAGCGGGCGAGCGGGCCCCACAGCGCGGTGTCGTAGTCGTCGTCGGGCACGTCGAAGAGCAGGCCCTCGGCCGAGCCGGTGAAGTACGTGTGGAACATCGCGACGAGCTCGCCGCCGGAGAAGTCCCGCGGGTCGGCGAAGAAGCTGCGGGCGAAGACCTCGAGGGCCAGGTGCCGGGCCTCGTCCGGGAAGCGCAGCTCGTCGAGCACGTCGGCGGCGCTGCGTCCGTCGAGCTCGGAGTACGTCTGCGGGAACCGGACGTCGAGCAGGCCCAGGGCCGCCCCGACGTCGACGCGTCGCAGGGCCGACAGCGGGAAGCTCGGGCTGCGCGCCACGAAGGCGGCGATCGACAACGGCGGCGTCCGGGGGATCCGGGCGAACGAGTCGGTCGGACCGTCGGCGAGGGTCAGCGGGTAGTCGGGCACGGGCACGAGCCGCTCGAGCCCCGGGTCGGCCCGCCGGAGCAGGCTGCGCAGGTTGTAGTACTGCCGGAAGAAGGCGTGGAACCCGCGGCTCATCGTCAGCGTGTCGCCGCCGGCCGCGTCACCGGCACCGGTGCCCACCGGCCACGAGCGCACCCGGCCCCCCAGCGTCGCCTCGCGCTCGACGAGCACAACCTCGACCCCGCGTTCGGCGAGCCCGGTGGCGGCGGCGAGGCCGGCGATCCCGCCACCGGCGACGAGGACCCGCCCCGGGCGGCCTTGCGGCGCCGGGGAGGCCGAGGCCGCACGGTGCAGCTCGGCGCGCCGGTCGAGGCCGGGCCGCCACGGGTGCCCGGGCCCCCACGGCTGCCCCAGCCCCCAGGGGCGCCATAGTCCCCACGTGCTCCGGGACCCCGGCCCCCACGTGCTGGGGGGCCCCGGGCCGCGCCGGGCGCGCGCCGTCATCGCCGGGGTCGCCGGCCGACGACGGTGTGCACCGTGCCGCGCTGCCAGCCGGGGACGGGGTGCGTCGCGACCTCCTCGAACCCCGCCCGACGCAGCCGCTCCTCGAGCTGTGCCGTGGAGTCCATGTCGAGGACGCTGCGCCAGAGGTAGCGGTAGATCGCCGTGTGCCGCGAGGTGAGCCAGCCGAGCGGCACGACGACGGCCCAGCAGACGGCGGTCCACACGAGCGTCGACACGGGCCGGCCGCGCACGGAGTAGTCGTGCACGACGAGGACCCCGCCGGGCCGCAGCACGTCGCGCACCGACCGCAGGAGGGCGTCACGGTCGGGCACGTTGCGCACGAGGTAGGCGGCGAGGACGCCGTCGAGGCCGCCCTCCTCACGCGCCGTCGTGAGCTCGGGCTGCGACGCGAGCTCCTCGGCCCGCCCCCGCGCGAACCGCACCCACCAGGGCCACCTCTTGGCCCGGGCGACCTCCAGCATCCCCTCGGACCCGTCGACGCCGAGGAGCGACGCCGGGGCCGACCCGAGCGCGTCGACGACCGCCCGCGTCGAGGCCCCCGACCCGCACCCGAGGTCGAGCAGCCGGAGGGGTCCGGCCGCCTCGGGGGACGATCCGGACCGGCCGCGTCCGTCGCGCGCGCCGCGGACGAGGTGCCCGGCGGACGAGCGCAGCTGGCGGTGGTAGCCGGGGCTGAGGCCGACCATGAGGTCGTACCGGTCCGCGACGGCGTCGAAGGCCTCGGGGACGTCGGGCCGGGTCACCGCTGCACCCACGGGTCCTCCTCCTCCTCCGCACGGGCGCGGGACCGCTTGGCCCGTTCCCACAGCACGATGGTGCCCGCGACGAGGGCGAACCCGAAGAGGTAGTCCTCGACGGGGACGTCCCAGGGCCAGCGCAGGCCGAGGTGCTGTCCCGGCGCGTAGAGCACGATGGGCGCGGACAGCTTGGTCAGCCAGCCGTCGACGAGCATCTGGAACGCGAAGACGATCGCCATGGCGAGCCAGAACTGCGCCCGCGCGAAGACCCGCGTGCCGGACCAGCGCTCGAGCGCGACGGTCGCGAGCACGGCGACGACGGCGAGGACGGTGTACTCAGGCATCGCGCGCCCGACGCACGCGGTGTCGCAGCACGGACAGCACCCACCCGACCGCCTCGTACGTCAGCAGCCCGCAGACCGGCACGACGACGAAGAAGACGAGCTCCTCGAGCGGCATCCCACCGGGCAGGTCGATGCCGGTGACGTAGGCCGGGTTGTAGCTCCAGTGGCCCCGGTGGATGCCGAGGAGGTCCCACGCCGAGAAGACGACGACGACCGGCACGAGGGCCATGACGAGCAGGACCGGCCGGCGGTACACCCGGGCGCGGAGGACGAACTCCAGCGGCAGGGTCACCGCGAGGCAGCCGGCCATGAGGAGGAGGTACTGGTAGCGGTCCAAGGGGCTCCGATCGACGCCGTGCCGTCACCGTACCCAGCGACCCTGCCGCGCCCATCGGTCGCACGAGGCTCGTGACACCTGTCATGGACGGTTCGTGACGACTGCCGCTGCGCGCGAGGGGTGCCGGGCACGACAGTGATGGCATGACATCAGCGATGTGGTCCCCGGGCGATGACCCGGACCCCGCAGCCATCGAGCTGCGCTCCCTCGTCAAGGTCTTCGCCCCACGCCGAGGCGCCGACTCCGAGGTCCGGGCCGTCGACGGCCTCGACCTGCGCATCGGACAGGGCGAGGTGGTCGCGTTCCTCGGCCCGAACGGTGCCGGCAAGACGACGACCCTCGACATGGTCCTGGGCCTCACCGAGCCGACGAGCGGCACCGTCGAGGTCTTCGGCCGCCGTCCCCGCGCGGCCGTCGTCTCGGGCCAGGTCTCGGCGGTGCTGCAGACCGGTGGCCTGCTGCGCGACCTCACGGTCCGCGAGACGGTCCGGATGATCGCCTCGACGTACGCGGCCCACGCGCCCGTCGAGGAGGTCATCGGGCGCGCCGGCCTGACGGCGCTCGCCGACCGGCGCGTCTCGAAGTGCTCCGGCGGCGAGCAGCAGCGGCTGCGTTTCGCCCTGGCGCTGCTGCCCGACCCGCGCCTGCTCGTCCTCGACGAGCCCACCGCCGGCATGGACGTCACGGCCCGCCGCGACTTCTGGGACACCATGCACGCCGACGCCGACGCCGGCCGCACCGTCGTCTTCGCGACGCACTACCTCGAGGAGGCCGACGCCTTCGCCGACCGGATCGTCCTCGTCGCCGGCGGACGGGTCGTCGCCGACGGCACGACCGCCGAGATCCGCGCTCGCGCCACCGGGCGCACGGTGTCCGCGGCGCTGCCGGCGTCGATGCTGGCCCCCTCGGTCGAGCGGCTGCGCGCCCTCGAGGGCGTCCGCTCGGTGGTCGAGCGCGGCAACCGGGTCGTCGTCTCGGCGGCCGACTCCGACGCCGTCGCCCGCGTGCTCCTCGTCGAGCTCGGTGCCGGCGACCTGGAGATCACCAGTGCCGGGCTCGAAGAGGCCTTCATGACCCTGACCGGGGGCACCGGACCGGAGACCGCCCCGCTCACCACGACCCCCACCGACCATCTGCAGGAGCTCGTCCGATGAACGCCACCTTCGTCCTGCTCGACCTCCGGCGCATCACGCGCAACTGGAGCTCGATGTTCTTCACGGCGGTCCTGCCCGCCTTCTTCTACCTCATCTTCGGGGCCACCGTCGACGCCAAGGGCGCCGACATCGGCAACGGCAACGTCGCGATGTACGTCATGATCACCATGGCCGCCTACGGCGCCGTCACCGCCACGACGAGCATCAGCGCCAACGCCGCCGTCGAGCGGGTCCAGGGCTGGGGGCGCCAGATCGGGCTGACGCCGCTGGCCGACTCCTCCTACATCGCCGGGAAGGCACTCGTCGCGATGTCGGTGGCGGCGATCCCGGTGGCTCTCACGTACCTCCTCGGGGCCGCCACCGGCGCCCACGGCTCCGCCACGGCCTGGCTGCTGAGTGCCCTCCTGACGCTCGTCGGCTCGGCGGTCTTCGCCGTCTACGGTCTCCTCATGGGTACCGCGTTCCAGTCCGAGGCGTCGGTCGGGGCGGCATCGGGCTCGATCGTCGTGCTCGCCTTCCTCGGCAACCTGTTCGTGCCGCTGTCGGGTGGACTCCTCGCCTTCGCCAAGCTCACGCCGCTCTACGGGTACGCGGCGCTGGCCCGCTACCCCCTGACCGAGGGCTGGCTGACCGACGGGTCGCGCGACCCGCTGTGGCTGCCGATCGCGAACGTCGTCGTGTGGACGCTGGTCCTCGGCGCCCTGGCGACGTGGTTCGTCCGGCGTGGCCGGGAGCGCCAGTGACCACCTCGCCCTCGCCGGACCACAACCCGTGGGAGCGGTGGGGCTGGGTCGTCCAGTCGGTGTGGCTCGTCTTCCTCCTCTTCCCCGTCTTCGCCATCGTCTCCGCGGACGGGCCGTGGTGGCAGCGCGTCGTGGGCCTCGTTCTCACCGTGGTCTTCGGCGCGCTCTACGCGACGGGCTCACGCCACCTCGACGTGCTCCGGAAGGCGTGCCGGCCGCAGTACGGCGTGGGGGCCCTGTACCTGGCCGGGCTCGTGGTCTGCACGCTCGGGACGCTGGCGATCATCGGCACCGACAGCCTCAGCTTCGTGCCGTTCGTCGTCTCGTTCGCGATGTTCGCGCTCCCGCTGCTGTGGTCGCTCGGCATCGCCGTCGTCGCCGTCGTGGGCTCGGTCCTCGTCGCGGTGCTCGTCGAGCCCGACGAGGGCGCCTGGGTCGTCGTCGCCATCGTGTTCGCCGTCAGCGCGATGACGGCCGGCATCCGGCTCATGAGCGACCGCGGCCGTGCCTACGAGGCGATGTCGCGCGAGCTGGCCCTCGTCGAGGAGCGCGAGCGCGTCGCCCGCGACGTGCACGACGTCCTCGGCCACTCGCTCACCGTCGTCACCGTCAAGGCCGAGCTCGCCGAGCGGCTCGTCGACCTCGACCCGGCCCGAGCCCGCGCCGAGCTCGCCGAGATCCAGGCGTTGAGTCGCCAGGCCCTCGCCGAGATCCGCGCCACCGTCGGTGGGCTCCGGGCGGCACGCCTCGACGCCGAGCTCGCCTCGGCCAGAGCTGCGCTCGCGGGCGCCGGTATCGAGGGCCACGTCCCTGCCGACCACGCCGTCGTCGACCCGCGCCACCGCGTCGTGCTCGCCTGGGTCCTGCGGGAGGCCACGACCAACGTCGTGCGCCACAGCGACGCCGACGAGTGCTGGGTCGAGCTCGACACCAACCGGCTCACCGTCCGCGACGACGGCCGCGGCCTCGAGGACCGGCCCGAGGGCAACGGCCTGCGCGGCATCCGTGAGAGGGTCGTGGCGGCCGGCGGCCGGCTGTCGCTGGCCACCGGACCGGAAGGACACGGGACCGTGCTGGAGGTGACGCTGTGAGCGACCCGATCAAGGTGCTGCTCGCCGACGACCAGGCCCTCGTCCGTGGGGCGCTCGCCGCCCTGCTCGCGCTCGAGACCGACCTCGAGGTCGTCGCCGAGGTCGGGCGCGGCGACGAGGTCGTCGACGCCGCACGCGCGTCGGGCGCGCAGGTGTGCCTCCTCGACATCGAGATGCCGGGCCGGGACGGCATCGCCGCGGCGGCCGCGGTGCGCGACGCGCTGCCCGGGGTCCGGACGCTCGTCGTCACGACGTTCGGACGGCCCGGCTACCTGCGACGTGCCCTCGAGGCCGGGGCCTCCGGCTTCGTCGTCAAGGACACGCCCGCGCGCCAGCTCGCCGAGGCGGTGCGACGCGTCCACGCAGGGCTGCGCGTCGTCGACCCGTCCCTCGCCACCGAGTCGCTCGTCGACGGCGCCAACCCGCTGACGGAACGCGAGCGCGAGGTCCTCACCGTCGCCCTGCGCGGCGGCACCGTCGCCTCGATCGCCGGGCTCGTCCACCTGTCGCCCGGCACGGTCCGCAACCACCTGTCCTCGGCCATCGGCAAGACCGGCACCTCGACGCGCGCCGAGGCCGCCCGCGTCGCGCAGGACCGCGGCTGGCTGTAGGAGTCTGGGAGCAACCTGCGGGCTCGATGTCCCTGAACTGGGAGAACGGCAAAGCGCAGTTCCGCTGCCTGGAAACAGTTGCCGAACAGGGCCAACGGGGGCATCGCACAACCTCCCGCGGGTGGCGGCGCGCCGGTAGCGTCGAACGGCGACCGGGCTCGCCGACCGGCTCGTCATCCGGCACAGCCTGTCGTCCAAGGAGACCCACGCATGTACAGACCCACCCGCCTGGCCGTCGCCGGCGGCGCGATGACCGCCCTCGCGGCGTCCGCGTTCGCCCTCGGCAGCGTCCCGGTCGCCGGTGCCACCGCCGCGGCGGCGACGCACGGCACCGGCACCTCGACGCCGATCAAGCACGTCGTCGTCATCTTCGGGGAGAACATCTCCTTCGACCACTACTTCGCGACCTACCCGCATGCCGCCAACCTGCCCGGCGAGACCCTCCAGGGCACCTCGACCCCCGCACCCGCCTTCACGGCCGCGCCGAACACCCCGCGCGACATCGCCACGCTCGCGCACGACGGCCTGCTCGCGCCGAACAACCCGAACGCCGACCAGCCCATGCGCCTCACCCCGGGCCAGGCCGTCACGTGCGACCAGGACCACACGTACCGGAACGAGCAGCGCGCCTACGACGGCGGAGCCATGGACAAGTTCGTCGAGTTCGTCAGCCGTGACGCCTGCAAGCCGGGACACTTCGCGTCCCCGGGCCTGACCATGGACTACTACGACGGCAACACCGTGACGGCCCTGTGGAACTACGCGCAGAAGTACGCGATGAGCGACAGCTCGTACAGCACCACCTTCGGACCCAGCTCACCCGGCGCCATCAACCTCGTGTCGGGGCAGACCCACGGGGTGCGCGAGTACACGGCTGCGAGCGACCCGGCCCACCCCACGCCGGTCCTGCCCACCTCGAGCGACTACACGGTCCGCTTCCCCGACGCGAACGGCGTCGGCACGATGATCAACGACCCCGACCCCGTCTACGACGACTG
>NZ_JBPGXG010000042.1:0-31017 GCF_056755255.1 Monashia sp. HAY1-5C
TTCCGGACGCGGCGCATGACGTACCCCGCGGCGGCCAACCTGGCCGTCAACCAGACTCTCGTGCGCTCGATCAACACGACGGTCGTGGCCCTGCTGCCGATCGCCGCGATCCTCTTCGTCGGCTTCACCCTGCTCGGTCCGGGGACCCTGCTCGACCTCGCCCTCGCCCTGTTCATCGGCATCGGCGTCGGGGCGTACTCGTCGATCTTCATCGCGACGCCGCTGCTCGTCGACCTGCGGCGCGGCGAGAAGGCGGTCCGGGACCTCGACCGCTACGTGGCCAAGCACGCTCCGCGGGCGGACGCCCCGGCGTCCGACGTGTTCGCCGACGGCGAGCCGGTCGCGGTGGGGGCCGACGCCCCGGTCGCCGCGGCCTCCGGCAGCTCGGCCACCGGCGGGGCCACTGGCGGCAGAGGCGACGCGGACACGCCGGCGTCGGCGCGTCCGGTGCACAAGTACGCACAGGCGGGCCCCCGCAACCAGCCCAAGCGGGCGCCCAAGTCGCGACGCTGACCAGCCAGAGCGAAGGACCACCACGAGTGAGCGAGATCAGCGACCTCGTCGCCAGCCGGCTGCGCGACATCCCCGACTTCCCCAAGCCCGGCGTCCTCTTCAAGGACTTCACCCCGCTCATCGCCGACGGCGTGGCCTTCGGTGCCCTGGTGCGCGACATCGCGCGCCGGTACGCCGGCGCGGTCGACGTCGTCGTCGGCATCGAGGCGCGCGGGTTCATCCTCGGGGCGGCCGTCGCCCACGAGCTCGGTCTCGGGATGGTCCCCGTGCGCAAGGCCGGCAAGCTGCCGGGTGACACGCTCAGGGAGTCCTACGCCCTCGAGTACGGCACCGCCGAGATCGAGGTGCACACCGACGCCTTCGAGCCGGGCCAGCGCGTCCTCGTGGTCGACGACGTCCTCGCCACGGGCGGGACGGCGGAGGCGACCGTCCAGCTCGTCGAGCGAGCCGGGGCGCAGGTCGTGGCCGTCGAAGTCGTCCTCGAGCTGGCCTTCCTGGGCGGCCGCGAACGTCTCACCGGACGGCCGGTCAACGCCATCCTCACCGTGTGACCCCGGGCCGACCGCCTAGACTCTCTCCATGAGCGAGGACGTCCGCAGCGAGCTGTCCACCCCCTCGCGGGTGCGCGCCCGCTTCGCCCGGTTCGGGGCCACCCGGCCGGGGGGCAACCCCGTCCTCGAGCCGCTCATGACGGTGGTGCGCCAGAACCACCCGAAGGCCGACCTGTCGGTCATCGAGCGGGCCTACGCCGTGGCCGAGCGGGCCCACGACGGGCAGATGCGCAAGAGCGGCGACGCGTACATCACCCACCCGCTCGCCGTGACGACGATCCTCGCCGAGCTCGGCATGACGCCGCCGACCCTTGCCGCGGCGCTGCTGCACGACACCGTCGAGGACACCTCGTACGGTCTCGACGAGCTGCGTCGCGACTTCGGTGACGAGATCGCGATGCTCGTCGACGGCGTCACCAAGCTCGACAAGGTGACCTACGGCGAGGCCGCGCAGGCCGAGACCGTGCGCAAGATGGTCATCGCGATGGCCCGCGACATCCGCGTGCTCGTCATCAAGCTGGCCGACCGCCTCCACAACGCTCGCACGTGGCGCTACGTGAGCCCGGAGTCGGCCAAGCGCAAGGCGAACGAGACCCTCGAGATCTACGCCCCGCTCGCGCACCGCCTCGGCATGAACACCATCAAGTGGGAGCTCGAGGACCTCTCCTTCGCGACGCTCTACCCGAAGGTCTACGACGAGATCGTCCGTCTCGTCGCCGAGCGGGCCCCGGCCCGTGAGGAGTACCTCGCCGGCGTCCGGTCCCAGGTCACGGAGGACCTCACGGCGGCCAAGATCAAGGCCACGGTCACCGGCCGGCCCAAGCACTACTACTCCGTGTACCAGAAGATGATCGTGCGCGGCCGGGACTTCGAGGAGATCTACGACCTCGTCGCGGTCCGCGTCCTCGTCGACACGGTGCGCGACTGCTACGCGGCGCTCGGTGCGCTGCACTCGCGGTGGAACCCGGTCCCGGGCCGGTTCAAGGACTACATCGCGATGCCGAAGTTCAACATGTACCAGTCGCTGCACACGACGGTCATCGGCCCGCAGGGCAAGCCGGTCGAGATCCAGATCCGCACGCACACGATGCACCGCCGCGCCGAGTACGGCGTCGCGGCCCACTGGAAGTACAAGGACCAGGCCGTCAAGGGCGGGGGAGCGCGCCCCGGCGAGATCACCCCGCAGAACGACATGGCCTGGCTGCGCCAGCTGCTCGACTGGCAGCGCGAGACCGAGGACCCCGGCGAGTTCCTCGACTCGCTGCGTTTCGAGATGGGCAGCAGCGAGGTCTACGTCTTCACGCCCAAGGGCGCGGTCGTCGCCCTCCCGATGGGCGGCACCCCCGTCGACTTCGCCTACGCGGTCCACACCGAGGTCGGCCACCACTGCATCGGCGCCCGGGTCAACGGCCGCCTCGTACCGCTGGAGTCGACGCTCGAGAACGGCGACGTCGTCGAGGTGCTGACGAGCAAGGCCGACGGCGCGGGTCCCTCGCGCGACTGGCTCCAGTTCGTCAAGAGCCCGCGGGCCCGCAACAAGATCAAGGCCTGGTTCAGCAAGGAACGGCGCGAGGAGGCCATCGAGGCCGGCAAGGACGCCATCGCCAAGGCCCTGCGCAAGCAGAACCTGCCGCTGCAGCGGCTCATGAGCCACGAGTCGATGACGGCCGTCGCCACCGACCTGCGCTACCAGGACATCGAGGCGCTCTACGCGGCCGTCGGCGAGGGCCACGTGTCGGCGCAGCACGTCGTCGGAAAGGTCGTCGCCTCGATGGGTGGCGTCGACGGTGCGACGGAGGACCTCGCCGAGGCCACCGTCCCCACCCGTCAGGCCAAGCGGCGCCGCGGGGGAGACCCGGGCGTCGTCGTCGTGGGCACGGCCGACGTCTGGGTCAAGCTCGCCAAGTGCTGCACGCCCGTGCCCGGCGACCCGATCATCGGTTTCGTGACCCGCGGCAACGGCGTCTCCGTACACCGGGCCGACTGCACCAACGCCACGCAGCTGACCGCCAACCCCGAGCGGCTCATCGACGTCGAGTGGGCCCCGAGCTCGGCCAGCGTGTTCCTCGTGCAGCTCCAGGTCGAGGCCCTCGACCGCAACCGGCTGCTGTCCGACGTGACGCGGGTGCTGTCCGACCAGCACGTCAACATCCTGTCGGCGTCGGTGCAGACCTCCCGCGACCGTGTCGCCATCTCGCGGTTCACCTTCGAGATGGGCGACCCGGCCCACCTCGACCACGTCATCAAGGCGGTCCGCAAGATCGACGGCGTCTTCGACGTCTACCGGGTCAACGGCGGCAAGTCCACCGACGCCGCCCTGCGCCGCTGACCGACCCCGCGCCAACGCACGACCGTCGGCGAGCCACGGGTCGTGGCCCACCGACGGTCGGTCGCGGCTGGGTCAGCCGCCGAACTCGGCGACGCCGGCGCGGGCCTGGTCGAGCCAGGTCTGACGTGCCTCGAGCGCCTCACGGGCCTTGCGGATCGTGGACTCGTTGCCGGTCCGCTCGGCCTTCTCGAGCTCCTCGCGCAGGTCGGCGACGGCACGCTCGAGCTGGTCGACCATGCCCCGGGCGCGCGCGGCGACCTCCGGGTTGGTCGACCGCCACTTCCGGTCCTCGGCGTCGCGGACGGCCTGCTCGATGCGGCGCATCGCCTTCTCGACCCGGTCCATGTCGGCGCGCGGGACCTTGCCGGCAACGTCCCACTTGTCCTGGACGATGCGCAGCTGCGCCTTGGCCTTCTCGAGGTCGGTCACCGGCAGGATCGCCTCCGCCTCGACGAGGAGCGCCTCCTTGACCTCGAGGTTGCCGCGGTACTGCTCCTCCTCGGCGGCGACGACCTCGTCCTTGGCCGCGAAGAACGCGTCCTGCGCGGCCTTGAACCGGGTCCACAGCTTGTCGTCGTCGGTGCGGCTCGCGCGTCCGGCCCGCCGCCAATCGTCCATGAGACGCTTGAACGCGCCGGCGGTGGCGGCCCAGTCATGGCTGGTTGCGAGGCTCTCGGCCTCGGCGACGAGGCGCTCCTTGCGGGTCTTGGCGTCCGCGTGCTGGGCGTCGAGCTGGGCGAAGTGGGCACGGCGGGCCTTGTCGAAGCCGTTGCGCGCGGCGCTGAAGCGCTGCCACAGCGCGGACTCGGTCTCGCGGTCGAGGCGGGTGGCCGCCCGCTGGTGGGCCTTCCACTCGTCGAGCAGCTCGCGCATCCGGGCACCGCTGCTCTTCCACTGGATGCGGTTCTCCGGCTGGGCCGCGATCTGCTCCGCCTCGGCCACGATCTTCTCGCGCTCGGCGGTGGCCAGGGCTCGAGCCTCGGCGCGGTGCTGCTGCTCGACGGTGCGCTTGCTCGCGATGCCGGACTGGATCTCGTCCAGCTTGGCGGCCAACGCGTCGAGGTCGCCGACGACGGTCGCGTCCTTGACCTGCGCCGTTAGCGTCTTGAGCCCCTCGGCGACGTCCTTGGACGGCACCTCCGGCTGTCCCAGCCGCTGCTCGAGCAGCACGGCGGAGGCGAACAGCTCGTCGTACTTGCGCGCGAAGTAGGTCAGCGCCTCCTCCGGCGTGGCACCCGGGTAGGAGCCCACCTCCTGCTCGCCGTCCCTGGTGCGCACGAAGACGGTGCCGTCCTCGGCGACGCGACCGAACGCGGCCGACGCGGAGTGGTCGCTCGTCACCGGTGCCGGGGCGGCGGGCGCCGGGGCGTGGCCGGCGACCTTGGCCACGGCCGCGGGCGTCGGGATCCCCGACGGCCTGGGCACCGCGCTCGGCTTCGGGGGCGCGGGCACCGGCGCTGCCGGCGCCGCCGGCGCTGCCGCCGCGACCCCGGTGACCCCGGCAGCAGGCGCCTCGGCGTCGGCCGGCGTCTCGGCCGGCGGCTGCGGAGCAGTGCCGGCCGGCTCTGCCGACTCCGGGACCGCGACGTCCGCGGGAGCCGCCCCTGCGGGCTCGGCGACGGCCGGCTCAGCCGCCTCGGGCTCGGCCACCTCAGGCTCCGCCGCGACGCTCGGCTGCGAGGTCTCTATGGGTCCAGCGGCCACGCTCGGCGCCACGGTCTCGGCGGTCTCGGTCTCGGCGGTCTCGGTCTCGGCGGTCTCGGTCTCGGCGGTCTCGGTCTCGGCGGTCTCGGGCTCGGCGCTCTCCGCGGTCCCCGTGCTGTCGGCGGTCTCGACGGGGTCGGCCGCGTGGGCCGCCTCGGTGGCGCGGACGGACTCGAGCGTGTCGGCCATGTCGGCTGCGGGGTTCACGGGTGCCTGCTCCTCGGTGGGGACGTCGGGCTGGGCGTCGGGCTGGGCGTCGGTCGCGTTCTCGGTGGTGGCCTCCGCCGTTCCCGCCCCCGGCGCGTCCGTCGTCGTGCCAGCGGCCTCGGAGCCCTCCGCGGCCGGCACCACCTCCGGGGTCTCGTCGGGCTGGGGGTGCTGCACGTCGCTCATGCCTTCTTCTCCGTCACGCTGACACTGAGGATGCTGATCGGGGACACCGGGGTGCCGTCGGCCGGGCTCGGCGGCAGGGCCTTGTTCGCCGCGATCCTCGCGACGACGTCGAGGCCCTTGATGACCTTCCCGAAGATCGTGTAGCCGCCGCCGTCGGTCGGCAACTTCGTTTCCTTGTACGTGATGAAGAACTGGCCGCCGTTGCTGTTCGGGTCCTGCGTGCGCGCCATGGCCAGGCTGCCGGCCGGGTACGTGCCGTCCTTCGGCGCGTTCTCGATGCCGAAGGTGTAGCCGGGGCCGCCCGAGCCGGTGCCCGTGGGGTCGCCGCACTGGAGTACGTAGATGCCCTCGGTCGTGACGCGGTGGCAGGGGCTCGGCGCCCAGTACCCCGCCTTGGCCAGGTTGAGGAACGATGCCACCGTCTGCGGGGCCTTGGCGCCGTCGAGCTCGACGACGACGGGCCCGCAGGTGGTCCTGATGGTGGCCACGAAGGTCTTGCCGGCGGCTGTCTTCTTGTCGGGGACCTGCGTCAGCTTCTTCGGCGTCTTCTGCAGCGCCGGGGGCCTGGTGCAGCCCGCGGCGAGCTTCTGGCCGGCCTGGAGGCCGTTGGCGCCGGCCGTCGCGCCGGGCTCGGAGGTCGTCGACGCGGCGGGCGTGGTCGTGGCTGCGGCGGCCGGCGTGCCGGTGTCGGAGCTGCCGATGATCTTGGGCACTGCGATGACGGCCGCGACGACGAGGATGACCGCGAGGATCACGCCGAACACCTGCTTGTCCCGCGTCGAGTCGCTGACCGGCGGCTTGGCCTTCTTCAGCTGCTCCTCGTGGCGGCGGCGCGCACGTGCGCGTTCCTGCTCTTTGGTCACGAACCTCTCCTCGAACGGGCCGCTGGGGGTGGTCCCCGGGCGTTCGGTCATTTTAAGGAAGGAGCCCGGGTCGGGCGCAGCAGGACCGGTCACGAGTCCATGACAACTGGCTCGGTTCCGGAGATGTTGCGGTGAGCGGGCGCCAGGGCACGTCTCGCTAGGCTCGCGATGTGCTCACCATCGCCTTCCCGGCCCAGGCCTTCGACACGAACTGCTACGTCATCGCGCCGGCGGCGGGGGAGGAGTGCATCGTCGTCGATCCGGGCGTCGGCGTCGTCGAGAGGCTCCGGGACGTGCTGGCCGAGCACCGGCTCCGGCCTGCCGCGGTGCTGCTCACCCACGGGCACGTCGACCACGTCTACTCGGTCACGCCCGTGTGCGGCTCGGACACCGCCGCCTACATCCACGCCGATGACCGGTACCGGCTGACCGACCTCCTCGCGCGCAGCAACCCGGGACTCGTCGCGATGCTCGAGCAACAGTTCGGCACGGCGGCGCAGTGGACCGAACCCAGCACCGTGGTGGAGATCGGCGATGGCACGCGCCTGACGCTCGCCGGGCTCGACGTCGACGTCGTCCACGCCCCGGGCCACACCGAGGGCTCGGTCATGTTCGGCATCGACCGCGTGCCCGACGGCATCCGGGGCCAGGTCGACGTCGACCGCACCATGGTGACCGGCGACGTCCTCTTCGCCGGCTCGATCGGGCGCACCGACCTGCCCGGCGGCGACGCGGAGGCGATGCGGCGCAGCCTGCGCGAGAAGGTCCTGCCCCTGCCCGACACGACGCTCGTCCTGCCGGGGCACTACCGGGCCACGACGATGGCCCACGAGCGGGCCACGAACCCGTACCTGACAGACTTGGGCGCGTGAGCAGCACCCCGAGCACCAAGGTCACGCCGATCAGCGGGTTCCCCGAGTACCTGCCTGCCGAGCGCATCGTCGAGCAACGCTTCCTCGACGTCATCCGCGAGACCTTCGAGCTGCACGGCTTCTCCTCCGTCGAGACCCGCTCCATCGAGCCGGTCGACCGCCTGCTCGGCAAGGGCGGCGACGCCGACAAGGAGATCTACGCGGTCTCCCGGCTCGCCGGTGACGACGCGGACGCCCGCTGGGGCCTGCACTTCGATATGACGGTGCCCTTCGCCCGGTACGTCCTGGAGAACGCCGGCAAGCTGTCGTTCCCGTTCCGGCGCTACCAGATCCAGAAGGCCTGGCGCGGTGAGCGTCCCCAGGAGGGGCGCTACCGCGAGTTCACGCAGGCCGACATCGACGTCGTCGACACCGGTGAGCTGAGCCCGCACTTCGAGGCCGAGATGCCGCTCGTCATCGCCGACGTCTTCAGCCGGTTCCCGGTCGGCGAGTTCGTCATCCAGGTCAACAACCGCAAGATCCCCAACGGCTTCTACCAGGGCATCGGCATCACCGACGTCGTCGGCACCCTGCGCATCGTCGACAAGCTCGACAAGGTGGGCCCCGAGAAGGTCAAGGCGATGCTCGTCGAGGCCGGCGCCACCGACGAGCAGGCCGACCGCTGCCTGGCCCTGGCCGACATCCGCAGCGAGGACCTCTCGTTCGTCGAGCAGGTCCGGGCGCTCGGCGTCGAGCACCCGCTGCTCGAGGAGGGCCTCGAGTCGCTCGCCGAGGTCATCCGCACCGGCATGGCGCACGCCCCGGGCCGCATCGTGGCCGACCTGCGGATCGCGCGGGGCCTCGACTACTACACGGGCACCGTCTACGAGACGCAGTTCGTCGGGCACGAGTCGTGGGGGTCCTTCTGCTCGGGGGGCCGGTACGACGCGCTCGCCACGGACGGCCGGAACACCTACCCCGGTGTCGGCATCTCGATCGGGGTCACGCGCATCCTCGGCCTGCTCGTCGGCCGCGGCCTCGTCACGGCGTCGCGGTCCACCCCCGCCGCGGTCCTCGTCGCCCTCAAGGACGACGACTCGCGCGAGGGTGCGGTGGCGGTGGCGACGGCCCTGCGCCGACGCGGCATCGCCTGTGAGGTGGCACCGTCGGCGGCCCGCTTCGGCAAGCAGATCCGCTACGCCGAGCGTCGGGGCATCCCGTTCGTCTGGTTCCCCGAGGCGGGGGAGTCCGGCGACGAGGTCAAGGACATCCGCTCCGGGGAACAGCTGCCGGCGGACGCCGAGGCGTGGACCCCGCCCGCCGAGGACCTGCGCCCGGCCGTCACGCGCGTCGAGGGCTGAACGGCCCGCTCACGCAGGCGGTGGGCGCAGGCCCTGGTCGTGCAGCTCGAGCCGCGCCAGCTCGCGGATGACGACGGTGTCCTGGCGCCGCCACGCGCCGACCGGGTCGTCGCAGACTCGGGCCAGGGCCCGCATCGGCTGGTTGGCCAGGGCCCGCAGCGCGAAGAGGTCGAGGTCCGAGCCGGAGTCGACGAACCGCTGGGCTGCCGCGGCCCGGCGGGCGAAGCCGATGCGCACGTAGAGCCACAGCCCGACGACCATGACGATCGGCACGAGGGCCACGACGAGCCCGAGCACGAGGGCCACGCGCTCGACGGCCGTGGCCATCGACGCGCCGGCGTCGCTCAGCGTCGTGCCCGACCTCGCGGCCTGCCCGAGCCACTGCTCGAGCTGGTCACCGACGAGAGGGATCCGTCCGGCCTGGTCACCGGCGCCGGCGAGGGAGCGGTGCACCGAGTCGCCGGCCGCGGTGATCGAGTCGGCCGGCCCGCGCAGCCCCAGGACGACGTCGTGGGTCCGGCGTCCGAGCCACACCCAGAGGCCGACCCACAGCAGCACCAGCACGTCGGACAGCAGCTGACGCGTCCGCCGGGCGGGGGTGTCGGCGTAGAGCTTCATGAGTCGGGCCTCATCGGTGCGCCTCCCTGGTCGGTAGCCAACCTACGCGCCGGAGCCCGGCCCGGCAGTGTGCCGGGGCGGCCGCGGACGCGTCCACCACGTGGATACGCTGGCCTCGCGGCCGCTGGACGGGGCCGTTCGACCGCGGCAACGGCGCCGCGGGAGGTCGTGAGTCCGGAAGGAAGTGCAACAGGCATGAAGGTCGGTATCCCTCGCGAGGTCAAGAACCACGAGTACCGCGTGGCCATCACACCGTCGGGCGTCCACGAGCTCACCGAGCACGGTCACGAGGTCTTCGTCGAGAAGGACGCTGGCGTCGGCTCGCAGATCGGCGACGACGACTACGTCGCCGCCGGCGCCCGCATCATCGGCTCGGCCGACGACGTGTGGGGCGAGGCGGACCTCGTCCTCAAGGTCAAGGAGCCCGTGGCCGAGGAGTACCACCGCCTGCGCGAGGGGCTGACGCTGTTCACCTACCTGCACCTCGCGGCCGACAAGCGGCTCACCGAGGAGCTCGTGGCCCGCAGGGTCACCGGCATCGCCTACGAGACGGTGCAGCTGCCCTCGGGCGCGCTGCCGCTGCTCTACCCGATGTCCGAGGTGGCCGGCTGCCTCGCCCCGCAGGTCGGGGCCCACGCGCTGATGCGTGCCCAGGGCGGTCGTGGCGTGCTCATGGGCGGTGTCGGCGGGGTCGCCAACGCCAAGGTCGTCATCCTCGGCGCCGGCGTCTCCGGGCAGAACGCCGCGAACATCGCCCTCGGGATGGGCGCCGACGTCACGCTGCTCGACACCGACCTCGACAAGCTGCGGATGTCCTTCTGGCGCTACGACAACCAGGTGCACGGCCTCGCCTCGTCGCGGTTGACGGTCCAGGAGCAGGTGCTGCAGGCCGACATGGTCATCGGTGCGGTGCTCATCCCCGGTGCGGCCGCCCCGAAGCTGGTCTCCAACGACCTCGTGGCCCGGATGAAGCCGGGGTCGGTCCTCGTCGACATCGCCATCGACCAGGGCGGCTGCTTCGAGGACAGCCACGCCACGACGCACGCCGACCCGACCTACCAGGTGCACAACTCGGTGTTCTACTGCGTGGCGAACATGCCGGGGGCGGTGCCGAACACGTCGACGTACGCGCTGACCAACTCGACCCTGCCGTACGCGGTGAAGCTGGCCAACCAGGGCTGGCAGGACGCCCTCCGCTCGGACCACGCGCTGGCGCTCGGTCTCAACACCCACGACGGTCACGTCACGTATGCCGGCGTCGCCGAGGCCCACGGCATGACCGCCGTCTCGCTCGACGAGGCGCTGTCCTGACCCAGCCGCCCGCAGCCCCGCCGGCCGCGGGCGTCACGCGCATCGAGCGCGACGTCCGCGGCTGGCTCGACCACGTCCGCGTCGAGAAGGGCGCGTCCGACAACACGCTCGCCTCCTACCGCCGCGACCTGCGCGCCTACACCGCCCATCTCGCGGCCCGCGGGGTCACCGACGCCGCCCGGGTCACCGAGGCCGACGTCACCGACTTCCTCGCCGGCCTGCACGAGCGGGGGCTCGCGCCGTCCTCGGCCGCGCGGACCCTCGTCGCCGTCCGTGGGTTCCACCGCTTCCTGGCCCTCGAGGGGCAGGCGCCGACCGACCCGGCCGCCAACGTGGCACCGCCGAAGCCGCCGGCCCGGCTGCCCAAGGCCATCTCCGTCGAGGCCGTCGAGCGGCTGCTCGCCGCAGCGTCGGTCGGCGACACGCCCGAGTCCCTGCGGGACCGGGCCCTGCTCGAGCTGCTCTACGGCGCGGGTGCCCGCATCAGCGAGGTCGTCGGGCTGGACGTCGACGACCTCGACCTTCCCGGCCCGCCGGGCCCGGACGTCGCGGGGGAGGCCCCCACGTCCGGTTCTGGCGTCGGCGTCTCGGCGGTGCGCCTGCACGGCAAGGGCGGCAAGGAGCGTCTCGTGCCGGTCGGGCGGTACGCCGTCGACGCGGTCACGGCCTACCTCGTCCGCGGCCGGCCGGCCCTCGCGGTCAAGGGCCGGGGAGGCCCCGCGCTCTTCGTCAACCAGCGCGGCAACCGGCTCTCGCGCCAGTCGGCCTGGGCGGTGATCCGCCGCGCGGCCGAGCGGGCCGACCTCAGCGAGCACGTGTCGCCGCACACGCTGCGCCACTCGTTCGCCACCCACCTGCTCGACGGCGGCGCCGACGTGCGCGTCGTGCAGGAGCTGCTCGGGCATGCGTCGGTCACGACGACGCAGATCTACACGATGGTCTCGACACACCGGCTCCGGGAGGTGTATGCGACGGCCCATCCGCGTGCACGCTGATAGGGTCGCTCGTGATCGGCGAGAGCCCGACCACTGACCTGAGACGAGGTCGACCGAGTGGAACACCAGGTGAACGAGGAGTCACACGAGACCATGCAGTCCGTGCCGTCCGAGCACCTCGACACGCGACCCGGCGACGCCGGCCGGCACCCCGGCCCCGCGCCCGAGCGCATCGTGTCCGCCGCCGCGCTCCAGGCCGACGCCCGCGCCGGACTCGGCCCCACCGGTCGTCCGCTGCCCGACTTCCCGACGCCTGCGCCGCTGTCGAGCCACGGCCCGGCGCGGATCATCGCCATGTGCAACCAGAAGGGCGGCGTCGGCAAGACGACGACGACCATCAACCTCGGCGCGGCCCTGGCCGAGCTCGGCCGCAGGGTCCTCGTCATCGACTTCGACCCGCAGGGCGCCCTCTCGGTCGGTCTCGGCGTCAACGCCCTCGAGCTCGACACGACGATCTACAACCTGCTCGTCGAGCGCGGTCACGAGATCCACGAGGTCATCCGGACGACGCGGACGCCGGGCCTCGACGTCGTGCCGGCCAACATCGACCTGTCTGCCGCCGAGGTCCAGCTCGTCGGCGAGGTGGCTCGGGAGCAGATCCTCGCCCGCGTCCTGCGCCCGGTCGTCGACGAGTACGACGTCATCCTCATCGACTGCCAGCCCTCGCTCGGCCTGCTGACCGTCAACGCCCTGACGGCTGCGCACGGCGTCGTCATCCCTCTCGAGTGCGAGTTCTTCGCGATGCGGGGCGTGGCGCTGCTCATCGACACGATCGAGAAGATCACCGACCGGCTCAACCCGCGCCTGCAGGTCGACGGCATCCTCGCCACGATGTACGACGCCCGCACCCTGCACAGCCGCGAGGTCGTCCGGTCGGTCGTCGACCACTTCGGCGACCAGGTCTTCCACACCGTCATCAGCCGGACGGTGAAGTTCCCGGACGCCACGCTCGCCGCTGAACCCATCACGACGTACTCCTCCGAGCACTCCGGGGCGAACGCCTACCGGCAGCTCGCGCGCGAGCTCATCTCGCGCGGCGGTGCTGCCTGATCCCCGCTGACGCCATGACCGAGCAGGACATCGTCGACCGCGGGGCGGTCGACGCACCGAGCGCCGTGCCGACGGCAGCGGCCCCGGCGCTGGACGTCGACCTCGAGCCGTCGGGGGTCGCCTCGGAGGCCACCTCTGAGGCCACGCCGAGGATCACGCCGGGCGGCGTGCTGACCCGGCGATCCGCGACCGCGCCGTTCCAGGTGCACCTCGACGTCTTCTCCGGGCCCTTCGAGCTGCTCCTCGGCCTCATCAGTAAGCACAAGCTCGACATCACCGAGGTGGCACTGGCCCAGGTCACCGACGAGTTCATCGCCCACATCCGGGCGGCCCAGGCCGTCGACGACGACTGGGACCTCGGCCAGGCCAGCGAGTTCCTCCTCGTCGCGGCGACCCTCCTCGACCTCAAGGCGGCCCGGCTCCTGCCGCAGTCGGGCCCGGAGGACGACGAGGACCTCGCCCTCATCGAGGCCCGCGACCTGCTCTTCGCCCGGCTCCTGCAGTACCGCGCCTACAAGGAGATCGCCGCGACGTTCCGCGAGCGGATGGCCACGGCCGGGCGCATCACCCCCCGTCAGGCCGGCCTCGAGCCGCACTTCGCGAGCCTGCTGCCCGAGCTGGTCATCGCCCTGACGCCCGAGCAGTTCGCCATGGTCGCCGCGCGGGCCATGACGCCCAAGGTGCCTCCGACCGTGGGCCTGGACCACCTGCACGCGCCCCAGGTCAGCGTCCGCGAGCAGGCGGCGATCATCGTGTCGCGCCTGCGGTCCCGTGGCCAGGTGTCCTTCCGCAGCCTCGTCGCCGACGCCGACAGCACGCTCGTCATCGTCGCCCGCTTCCTCGCCCTCCTCGAGCTGTTCAAGGAGGCGGCCATCGCCTTCGAGCAGGCCGAGGCCCTCGGTGAGCTCGACATCCGGTGGACCGGCGCCGACGAGGGCGACGTGCAGATCACCGACGAGTTCGACGAGTCCGACCAGTCCGACGAGTCCGACGCCGTGGACGCGACCGACGCCGTCGCCGAGGCCGACGCCGTCGCCGAGGCCGACGCCGTCGCCGAGGCCGACGTCCCGCCGGCAGCGGACGCCCCGAGCACCACATCCCAGATCGACGCAGGAGCAGACGATGAGTGACGAGGACGTCGTGGTCGTCCCGGCGGACGCCGACGACGAACCAGGCTTCGAGGAGGTCGACACGTCCCCCGAGCACTCGGACGAACCGGTGCCGGACCCGGTGGTCGAGGCCGACGAGCAGATCGCCTTCGACATCAACGACTTCCCGGGCGGCGCGCGCTCGGCGCTCGAGGCCGTCCTCATGGTCGTCGACGAGCCGGTCACCGAGCTGGCCCTCGCCTCGGCGCTCGAGCTGCCCGTCGAGGACGTCCGGGAGCACCTGGCTGCCCTGGAGGCCGAGTACGCCGAGCAGCAGCGCGGGTTCACGCTGCGCAGCGTCGCCGGCGGCTGGCGCATGTACAGCCGGCCCGACTATGCCCCTGTCGTCGAGAAGTTCGTCCTCGACGGGCAGCAGGCCAAGCTGACCCAGGCCTCCCTCGAGACCCTCGCCGTCATCGCCTACCGACAGCCGGTCTCCCGCGCCAGGGTCAGCGCCGTCCGCGGCGTCAACGTCGACGGTGTCGTGCGCACGCTCGTCTCGCGCGGCCTCATCGAGGAGGTCGAGGGCACGGGCGACAGCGGTGCGGTCCTCTACCGCACGACGCCCTACTTCCTCCAGCGGATGGGACTCGGGTCGCTCGACGACCTGCCGCCGCTCGCGCCGTACCTGCCGGACGCCGACGTCATCGACGAGCTCATCGAGGAAGGACACGCATGAGCGAGTACTCACGGTCCCCGCGCCAGCCGCGGAAGAAGGGCTCCGGCTCGGGACGCGCCGGCGGCGGGCCCCGTGGTGCCGGCGGGTCCGGTGCTCCGGGAGGCGCCGGGCGCGGTCGCGGCGGCCAGCCGGCCCGGGGTGGCAGCGGGAAGCCGGCCCGCGGGGGCAAGACCGCCGGCCGCGGTGGTTCAGGCGGCTCGAGCGGCTCGAGCGGGCGCGGCCAGCGCTCCGCCCCGCGGTTCGCGGGTTCGACGAAACCCAGCCAGCCGACGCGCCTGCCCGCGCGGCGCGAGCAGCCGCAGGTCGACGTCCACGACCCGGCGGGCACCCGGCTGCAGAAGCTCATGGCCGCCGCCGGCGTCGGTTCGCGCCGTGTCTGCGAGAACCTCATCGCCGAGGGCCGCGTCGAGGTCGACGGGCAGGTGGTGACCGAGCTGGGGGTGCGCGTCGACCCGCGAACCGCGGTCGTGCACGTCGACGGCGTCCGCGTCAACCTCGACGAGGACCGCGTCTACCTGGCGTTCAACAAGCCCAAGGGCGTCGTCACGACGATGAGCGACGAGCTCGGTCGCGTCTCGCTCGCCGACTACGTCGGCAACCGCGAGGAGCGGCTCTTCCACGTCGGACGCCTCGACGCCGACACCGAGGGGCTGCTCCTGCTGACCAACGACGGTGACCTGGCCCACCGGCTCCAGCACCCGGCCTACGGGGTCCTCAAGACCTACCTGGCCACGGTCCGCGGGCCGGTCGGCCGCGACGTCGGCAAGCGGCTGCGCGAGGGCGTCGACCTCGAGGACGGCCCCGTCAAGGTCGACTCCTTCCGCGTCGTCGACAGCCAGCCGGGCAAGGCGCTCGTCGAGGTCGTCCTGCACGAGGGTCGCAAGCACGTCGTGCGCCGGATGCTCGAGGCCGTGGGGCACCCGGTCCTCGAGCTCGTCCGCACCGAGGTGGGCCCGATCCGCCTCGCCGACCTCAAGTCCGGCCGGCTGCGCCGGCTCAACAAGGCCGAGGTGGGCGCGCTCTACCAGGCCGCCGGTCTGTGACCCGCGTCCACGTCGTCGGGACGGGCCTCATCGGCACGAGCCTCGGCATCGCCCTGACCAGCCGCGGCTACCGGGTCACGCTCGAGGACCCCTCGCCCACGGCGGTCCACCTGGCCCGGGACCTGCGTGCCGGTGAGCCGCTCGACGCCGCGGGGGAGCGGGCCGGCGGCGACCCCGACGTCGTCGTCGTCGCGGCGCCCCCGGACGTCGCGGCGGACACCGTCGCGGCGGCGCTGCGACGCTGGCCGCGCGCCGTCGTCACCGATGTCGCCTCGGTCAAGGAGACGGTGCTCGAGCGCGTCCTCGCCTCGGGGGCCGACGCCTCCCGCTACGTCGGCTCGCACCCGATGGCCGGGCGCGAACGGTCGGGCGCGGCGGCCGCGCGCGCGGACCTCTTCGACGGTCGGGCGTGGGTCGTCGTGCCGCACCCCGGGTCGAGCGAGGCCGCCGTGCGAGCCGTCCGGACGCTCGCCGTCGACGTCGGGGCCGCCGTGCGCGTCATGCCCGCCCGGGAGCACGACGCCGCCGTGGCCGCCGTCTCGCACGTGCCACAGCTCGCCGCGAGCATCGTCGCCGCCTGCCTGCGCGAGCTGCCCGAGCCCGCCGTCGGCCTCGCCGGCCAGGGCCTGCGCGACGTCACGCGCATCGCGGCGAGCGACCCGCGGCTCTGGACACAGATCCTGGCCGGCAACGCCGCCGCGGTGCGGGAGGTCCTGCAGCAGGTTCGCGGGCAGGTCGACGACGTCCTCACGGCCCTGGACAGCCTCGTCGACGACGACGGCGCCGGCTCGCTGGCGACGCTGAGCCGCGTCCTCGAGTCCGGCAACCTGGGGCACGCGCGCATCCCCGGCAAGCACGGGTCCGCACCGGCTGCCTACGAGGTCGTGTCCGTCGTCGTGCCGGACGAGCCGGGCGCCCTGGCGCGTCTGCTCACCGACATCGGCGCGGCCGGCATCAACCTCGAGGACCTCCACCTCGAGCACGGGCTCGGGCAGGCCGTCGGTGTGGCCGAGGTGTCGGTCGTCCCGGCCTCCGTCGAGCCGCTGCGGGCCGAGCTGACCCGGCTCGGCTGGCGCGTCCACGACTGAGCCCGCGCCCACGAGGGCCCCCGGGACAGGCACTATCCTCTGGCGCATGTCGCAGACCGCCGATCAGCACGAGCAGCCCGTCCCCGGATTCGTCATCGCCATCGACGGGCCCTCGGGCTCCGGCAAGTCGAGCGTCTCCAAGCAGGTCGCCCGCGCGCTCGGCTTCGCCTTCCTCGACACCGGCGCCATGTACCGCGCCCTGACGTGGTGGTGCCTGCACCGCGGCGTGGACCTTGCCGACGTCGAGGCGGTGGAGAAGGCCGCGGCCGACTTCCCCCTGACGATCGGCACCGACCCCGACGCGCCCACCGTCACCGTCGACGGCACGGACGTGTCCGCGGCCATCCGGGAGGGCCGCATCTCCACGAACGTCTCGGCCGTCGCCGCCGTGATCCCCGTCCGCGAGATCCTGTGCGACCTGCAGCGCCGGCTCATCTCCGACGCGGCGCGCGCCTCCGGCGGCGTCGTCGCCGAGGGTCGCGACATCACCACCGTCGTGGCTCCCGACGCCCCGGTACGGATCCTCCTCACGGCCTCAGAGGAGGCCCGCCTGGCCCGCCGGAGCAAGGAGCTGCACGGCCACGCCGGGGAGCACGCCGTCGCGGCGACGCGGTCGCAGGTCATCGACCGTGACCGGGCCGACTCGGCCGTGTCCGAGTTCACCGTCGCGGCAGACGGCGTCACGACCGTCGACACCTCGCACCTGGACTTCGAGGGCTCCGTGGCAGCCGTGCTCGCCGTCGTCGAGGCAGCACGGGCATGAGCACGGCCACGGCCCCGCACCCGAGCCGGGCCCGCGTCGGGCGCCCCATCGGGCGGTTCATCTTCACCACGCTCTACCGGGGCACCGCCCGGCACCGCGAACGGGTACCCCGCTCCGGCCCGGTCATCCTCGTGGCCAACCACGCGGCCTTCCTCGACGGCCCGCTCGTCTTCTCGATGGCGCCGCGCCCGGTCAGCTTCCTCGTCAAGCAGGAGGCGTTCGCGGGCTTCTTCGGCTGGACCATCCGCAACGTCGGGCAGATCCCCATCGACCGCACCGTCGGCGACCGGGCCGCCCTGGCCGCCGCGACCGCGGTGCTCGAGGAGGGGGGAGCGGTCGGCATCTTCCCCGAGGGCAACCGGACCGACGGCGAGGTCCAGCAGGTCAACCAGGGCGCGGCGTGGATCGCCCTGCGCACCGGCGCCACGATCGTGCCGGTGGCGGTCATGGGCACCCGTGTCCTGGGCGGCTCGAAGGACGCCTGGCCGGCCCCGCGCTCGCGCCTCCTCGTCGACTTCGGCGAGCCGTTCCACCTCGACGTGGACGCCTCCGCACCGGGCCGGGAGCGCCTCCGGCTGGCCAGCGAGCAGCTGCGCGACCGCCTCGCGTCACACGTGCGTCGTGCGCGGGTGGAGAATGGTGCCTCCAGAGACGTTCACTGATTCGAGGACACCGTGACTGACGAGACCGCCCGCCCCACCCACGAGGGCGCTCCGATCTCGACCACCACCGCCGACGAGGCCGGCGTCGAGCGCGCCCTGCGAGCCGGCCTCTCCGAGTTCGAGCTGAGCCCCGAGGACGAGGCGCTGCTGTCGGCCGAGGGTCCACTCGTCGGTGACGAGACCGGCCGCGGCCCGCTGCCGGTCGTCGCCGTCGTCGGACGGCCGAACGTCGGCAAGTCGAGCCTCGTCAACCGCATCCTGCGCCGACGCGAAGCCGTCGTCGAGGACGTCCCCGGCGTCACCCGTGACCGAGTCTCCTACGAGGCCGAGTGGGGCGGTCGGCGGTTCACCATCGTCGACACCGGCGGCTGGGAGGCAGACGCGTCCGGCATCCACCTGCGCGTGGCCGAGCAGGCCGAGATCGCCATCGACCTGGCCGACGTCGTCGTCTTCGTGGTGGATGCCACGGTCGGGGCCACCGACGACGACGAGAAGGTCGTGCGCCTGCTGCGGCGCTCCGGCAAGCCCGTCGTCCTCGTCGCCAACAAGGTCGACGACGAGCGTGGCGAGGCGGACGCAGCGGCCCTGTGGAACCTCGGGCTCGGGCAGCCCTGGCCGGTGTCCGCCGTGCACGGACGCGGCAGCGGTGACGCGCTCGACGCCGTCCTGGAGGTGCTGCCCGAGGTCTCGGCGCACGGCGCCTACGCGCAGGGTGGTCCCCGCCGCGTCGCCCTCGTCGGCCGGCCCAACGTCGGCAAGTCGAGCCTGCTCAACAAGCTCGCCGGCTCGGACCGCGTCGTCGTCGACAACGTGGCAGGCACGACCCGTGACCCGGTCGACGAGCTCATCGAGCTCGGCGGCACGACGTGGCGGTTCGTCGACACCGCGGGCATCCGCCGTCGCGTGCATCAGACCCGTGGTGCGGACTTCTACGCCTCGCTGCGCACCCAGACGGCGCTGGAGAAGGCCGAGGTGGCCGTCGTCCTCATCGACGCCGAGCAGCAGATCGCCGAGCAGGACATCCGCGTCGTCCAGCAGGTCATCGACGCGGGTCGTGCCCTCGTCATCGCCTACAACAAGTGGGACACCCTCGACGAGGAGCGCCGCTACTACCTCGAGCGCGAGATCGAGAAGGAGCTCGTCCAGGTGCCGTGGGCGCCACGGGTCAACATCTCCGCTCGCACGGGGCGCCACACCGACCGGCTCGTGCCGGCCCTCGAGACGGCGCTCGAGTCGTGGGACACCCGGATCCCGACGGCCCGCCTCAACGCGTTCCTCGGCGAGATCGTCGCGGCGCACCCGCACCCGGTCCGCGGCGGCAAGCAGCCGCGCATCCTTTTCGCCACGCAGGCATCGACGCGTCCGCCGCGCTTCGTCGTCTTCGCGTCGGGCTTCATCGAGGCCGGCTACCGCCGCTTCATCGAGCGTCGGCTGCGCGAGCAGTTCGGCTTCGAGGGAACGCCGATCGAGGTCTCGGTGCGGGTCCGGGAGAAGCGCCGGCGCTGAACCGGACCGCTCGGCGGGCCGATTGGGAGCAGTGGCACACGGTGCGCTATGGTTTCGTTCGCCCCAAGGGCATCGGGCTGTGGCGCAGCTTGGTAGCGCACTTGACTGGGGGTCAAGGGGTCGCAGGTTCAAATCCTGTCAGCCCGACCGATCGGGCCCTGATCTGCTTCGGCAGGTCAGGGCCCGTTTTCATGCCACCTCCCGTGCTCCAAGCCACAGGTGCCGTTTCGTCTTTGGCCAAGTCTGGGCCCACCACCTGGAGATGACCGAATGGCACCGGCGCGGCACACTCGAGGCGTGCCCGTTTCATCGGATCCGGTGACATCGAGGTGGCGTCGAACCGTCGCGACGTTGCTGCCCGCTGTGATGCCGCTCGCGATGCAGGCGGTGTTCGGTGAGACCACCCGGCGGTACGGACCCGAGCGTGGCTACCAGGCGGGCTTCGCCGCCTACTGGGCCGGCTGTTGGACGCTGGCGGGCAGCATCATCGGTCCTCGACGTCTGCTCGGGCTCTGGCGGGTGCCGGAGCAGGTGCTGCCGCCACCCAGCGGACTGAGCGCTGCCCTGATCGTGGCGCCTCCGTTGGGCGCCGTGGCCACGCAATGGCTTCCCAACGCCCGAGCCAGCGGTCCCGTGGCGGTGGCCGTGGCCGTGGCGGTGGGGACAACCAACGCCCTCGCCGAAGAGGCATTCTGGCGCGGGGTGCCCGTCACCATGTTCCCCGGCGACCCGGTGAGAGGATGGCTGTGGCCCGCCGTCGGGTTCACCGCCTGGCACCTGGTTCCGCTCAGCACGCGACCCGCAAGTCCGCGACGTCGGGCCTCGCTGCTAGCGGGTGCTGGCCTGATCGGGCTGGGCTACGGGTGGATCGCCTACCGGACGCGGTCCCTGGCTGCAGTTGCGCCGGCGCATGCGCTCACTGACTCCAGCGGCGTCCGGCCGGTTGCAGCGTGCTGGCTGACCGGCAGGTCGTGACGCGCCGCGCCCGCGATCCTGTCTCGACGTCAGCACGTCATGTCAGATCTCGATCACGAGCGCCTCCGCAGAGTCGCCGTCAACTCAGTGAGCTCGAGGCGCCCAGCAGCAACGGACACCGGCCTCGAGGCTGCGTTGCGGTTCCGTCCGGGCGCAGGCGTGTTCGACGTCCTCAGGCGTCGCACGAGGCGTGACGACAGCGTGGACGACCCGAGCGGGACGGCGTCGTAACACCGGTCGCGAGGTGACGGGATCGGTCCATGTGACGGCCCCACCGCCTGGCGCGGAGGCGCGCACGCGGAGGACCAGCTGTCCGTGCAGAGACCCCGTCGCGGCGTTGACCCGGACGGGTTCGTCCGGCCGCGGCGCACGAAGGACTTCTGGCCCCTGCCTCGACGCCGTAGGCCGTCGCAGACTGGTGGATGAGAGGGGAAGCCATGGTCAGCGAGTTCGGACCGGCGCCCAGGGGCGCGGCTTGGCGGGCGGTAGCGCGATGCGTCGCGACGAGTCTTGGCATGCTCGCCCGTCGCCGAGTGCATCTTCCGCGCGGGAACGTGGGTCGGGTGCTGCGCTTCGCCGATGGGAGCACGACGCGCGTCTACCGGGAGACGGCCGTGGACCGGAGCAGCCCCACCAGCCCGTGTGTGCTCGTGGTTGCCTTCCGGTTGCGCCTCGTTCGAGGGGTGGTGCACCGCCTCTTCGAGGCAGAGAGCCTTCTCAACACGCCGCTCTTCGTCGGTTTCCCGGGATATGTCTCCAAGCTCTGGTGCGCGCACGACTCTTCCGGCGTCTACCGGGGCCTCTACGAGTGGGACGGGCCGCAGCGCGCACAGGAGTATGCCGCCGCCCTGTGGCGGGTGCTCGAGCTGGTCAGCGTCCCGGGCTCGATCCAGTACCACGTGCTGCCCGGGCTGCGGCGCGACGACGTCCTCGCCGATCCCGGGTTGATGCAGGGCAGGGGAGCTGCTGAGGACTCCTGGTGGCTGCTCGTCCCCGCGGCATGACGACCCCGACCGACGTGCTGGTCGTGGGAGCTGGGCCGACCGGTCTGACCGCCGCACTCGAGGCGAGCGCACACGGTGCCAACGTGCGGGTGGTCGATCGTCGTGCGGAGCGCTTCCGTCGCTCCCGGGCGATGATGCTGCACGCTCGGGCCCTCGAGTGCCTTCGCCCGCTCGGCGTCACCGCGGCGCTCCTGGACCGGGCCGACATCGCCCCGCGAGCGCGCATCCACCTTGGCCGGCGGGTCGTGCAGGTGGCACTCGGCCAGGTCGACCTTCCGGACACCGCCTTCCCGCACCTGACGTTGGTGCGGCAGGCCGACGTCGAAGAGGTGCTGTGGTCCGCGCTCCACGAGCGCGGCGTCCGCGTCGAGTGGGGCACGGAGTTCCTCGGGCTGCGCTCACAACTGGCGGGGGACGGCGTCGTCTCCGCCGTCCTTCGTACCACTGACAGGAGCGTGGAGCAGCACCATTTCCGGTTCGTCGCGGGATGCGACGGCCAGGCCAGTGCCGTTCGCGGGCTCATCGGGGCAGCGTGGCGCGGCGCGCCGTACAGCGTGGAGGCCGTCCTTGCCGACGTCGAGGTCACGGGGAGCCTCGAGCCCGGGGTGCTCCACGTTGCCGTGGGGAGCTCCGGCCTGGCGTTCCTCTTCGCCCTCGGCGAGGGCGCTTCGTGGCGGATGCTGGTCACCCGCCCTGCGAACGCGGGCCGGAGTGCGTCTTTCGGACAGCCGGGGGCTGCCGTAGCGCCGGAGGAACTGTGCCGGCTCGTTGCCGACTCGGGCCTGGGGGCGAGCATCGACGACGTTCGGTGGTCCGCGCGGGTGCCCCTGCAGCACCGGGTCGCCAGTACCTTCCGTCGCGGCCCGCTCTTCCTGGCCGGTGACGCGGCGCACGCCCACTCGCCGGCCGGCGGGCAGGGGATGAACAACGGGATCCTCGACGCCGTCAACCTCGGCTGGAAGCTCGGGCTCGCCTCCACCAGTGGTGCACCGGAGCTGCTGCTGCACTCCTACGAGCAGGAGCGGCGTCGAGCCGCCTTGGAGGTCCTGGCCCTGACTCACCTGATCTTCTTCGGGGAGGCCTCCCCTCACCCTGTCGCCCGGTTCATCCGGAGCAGGCTGCTGCCGTATGCCGCCCCACTGCTTCCCGGACTGGCTCGCCAGCCGCGCGTCGCCGCTGCGGGGGTCAGACTGCTCGCCCAGCCCTTCGTGCACTATCGACACAGCCCCCTCTCCCACGACGGCACACCTCGCACCACCGGCTGGCCGCGGCCGGGGGACCGGCTGCCGGACCAGCTGGTGCTCGCTGCAAGCGGCCAGGCTCGCCTCCACGAGCTGACGGCAACGCCAGGCATTCACGTCCTGCTCGAACGCGATGCTCCTTGGGACGGCGCAGTTCTCGGGACGCTGCCAGCAGGTCCGCGGGCCCACCTCCACCGACTCGTGGACCACGACGGGGAGGGCGTCGTCGGGGTCCGTCCCGACGGCTACGTCGGCTTCCGCTGCGGTGTCGTGGACCGTCAGCTGCATGCCTGGCTGAGCCTCGTGGGCGCCCAGCCGAGCTAGTCATCTCGGCCGCCGACGCTCCCGGGTACAGAGGCCCGCAAGGCGGCACAAGCCCGGTTCTACGGTCATTTGCGGTGGGACCTTTGCCTCTGCTGTCCGTTGGCTGCGGCTGGCTAGCGTGCCGGTGGGGGACGAACGGTGAAGGAGCGAGTGCCATGGCCCTGCGCGGCGGTTCTCTGGAAGGCCCGACGGCTTCGGCTTCTGGGCAAGCGCACGACACTGGAGGGTCGTCCTTCAGCCGGCGGACGTTCATCAGGGCGGTGGGGGGAGCCGGACTCGGCTTCGTCCTGTACGCCTACCTGCCGGACGGCACGAAGGCGGCCCTCGCTGCGGTACCTGGTGGCACGCTCGATCCCTCCGCCATCCCGAAGTTCGTCACGCCCCTGCTCATCCCGCCCGTCATGCCACGGGCCGGCACTCTCACCCTGCCGGGCGGGAAGCCGGCCGACTACTACGAGATCTCGGTGCGGCAGTTCCGCCAGCAGATCCTGCCGGCAGGTCTGCCGGCCACGACGGTGTGGGGTTACGGCCCCATCGCGGCGCAGGGCACCCGAGGCGTCCTGGTGCACCACGCGCCGTCGCTGACGATCGAGGCCCGGACGGGGCGACCGGTGCGGGTGAAGTGGGTCAACGAGCTCGTCCGGCCGGATGGCACCTACCTGCCTCACCTGCTTCCCGTCGACCCGACGCTGCACTGGGCCAACCCTCCGGGTGGCGCCTCCGGCCGTGACTCGCGGCCCTCGTTCACGGCGACGCCCGGGCCCTACACCGGGCCGGTGCCGATGGTGACCCACGTGCACGGGGCCCTGCACGTGGGCGATGAGAGCGACGGCTACGCCGAGGCCTGGTACCTGCCGGCGGCCGGCAACATCCCGAAGGACCATGCCGTCGTGGGCAGCTGGTACGACTTCTTCGCCGGCAAGGCCAAGTCCGGTTACGGCGCGACCTGGGGGCCGGGTTTCGCGACGTTCCAGTACCCGAACCCGGACCGGGCATCAACGAAGTGGTACCACGACCACACCCTCGGCATGACCCGCCTGAACGTGTACGCCGGACCGGCCGGGTTCTACATCATCCGGGGAGGTCCGGACGGCGACAAGGCGGTCCTGGACCGCCGCAGCGGAAACGTGGCCGTGCTCCCGGGTCCGGCGCCGAGGGAGGGTGACCGGTTCCCGTCGAACAAGACGTACTACGAGATCCCGGTCGCGCTGCAGGACCGGTCGTTCAACGCCGACGGGTCACTGTTCTACCCGAGCTCCCGCGAGTTCTTCGACGGCCTCGTGGCCGACTACATCCCGGCGGGAGAGTTCTCACCGATCTGGAACCCGGAGTTCTTCGGCAACACCATCATCGCCAACGGCGCGACGTGGCCCTACCAGCAGGTCGAGCAGCGGCGCTACCGGCTGCGCTTCCTCAACGGCTGCCAGTCCCGCTTCCTCATCCTGGACTTCAGCCAGATCGCGGGCGTTCGTGTCTGGGCCATCGGCAACGAGGGCGGCTTCCTCGCCGCGCCCGTGGACCTGACGGCCAACCACGGCAACCGTCTGCTCATGGCGCTGGCCGAGCGCGCCGACCTCATCGTCGACTTCACGAACGTGCCACTGGGCAACCATGTGCTGCGCAACGTCGGCCCGGACGAGCCGTTCGGCGGCGGGGAACCCGGCGGTGAGCCGCCCGACGGTTTCGAGGCGGCCGACCCGGACTCGACGGGACAGCTCCTGCAGTTCCGGGTCGTGGCGCCAGTGGGCCCGGACCCGACCACCCCGCCCGAGTTCCTCCAGCTGCCCGCCCTCACCCCACTGCCAGCGGCTGCGCGAAGCCGGCCACTGGCGTTGATCGAGAAGGCGGGCGTCGGCACGGATGCCGCGGGTGGCGAGGTGGAAGGACCCGTGGAGGCCGTGCTCGGCACCGCGGAGGCCGGGGTGCTCGTCGAGCGGCTCTGGATGGACCCACCCAGCGAGACCCCGGGGGTGGGCGACACCGAGGTCTGGGAGTTCTACAACACGACGGCCGACGCCCACCCGATGCACATCCACGAGGTGGCGTTCGAGGTGGTGAACCGTCAGGCGCTCGCCCTCGACGAGGACGGCGAGGTCATCCTGCCGTTGCGGCTCGACGGCCAGACGACTCCACCCGAGGCCTGGGAGACCGGGGTGAAGGACACCGTGGTCGCCTACCCCGGACAGGTCACCCGCGTCCGGGTGCAGTTCGCCACCCCCGGTCAGTACGTGTGGCACTGCCACATCGTCGAGCACGAGGACAACGAGATGATGCGTCCGTACCGGATCGGCCCACCGCAGCCCGGACAGCCCGGCGGATGACCAGGATCACCCGCGGGCGCGCGAGCGGCACGGACGACGGCGCCCCGAGCGCGGCCACCCCGCCGACCGCGCACCAGAGGGACGCCGCCTCGTCGAGGTCCGCGGTGAGGGCGCCGTCGATGAGCCTCCCCTCGGCGCAGTCGTCGGTCCCAGTCCCGCGTCTGCGGCGGTCCGGCCTCAGGAGAGCAGGTTGATGATGGTGTTCTTCGGCTCCGTCATGGCCTCGACGGCGAACTGGACGCCCTCCCTGCCGATACCCGAGCCCTTGAACCCGCCGAAGGGCATCGCGTCGATCCGCAGGTCGCTCGTGCCGTTGACGACGACGGCTCCCGCGACGAGGCGGGACGCGACGCTGAACGCCGTCTCCACGGACTGGGTGAAGACGCCCGCCTGCAGGGCGTAGTCACCCTCGTTCGCCGCGGCGACCGCGCCGGTCAGGTCCTCGAAGGGGACGATGGTCACCACCGGTCCGAAGATCTCGTCGGTGAGGACCTTCGAGCCTGCCGGGACGTCCGTGAGGATGGTCGGCTCGTAGAAGGCGCCTCGCCGGGAGCCCCCGACGCGGACCGTCGCTCCGTCCGCGACGGCCTTGCCGACCCACTCCTCGACCCGCTGCGCCTCGCCCTCGGTGACGAGGGGGCCGACGTCCGTCGTGGCGTCGAACTTGCCGCCGACCCGCAGCCGGCTGGTGCGGTCGACGGTCTCAGAGAGGAACTCCTCGTAGATCGACGTGTCGACGTAGACGCGCTGGACCGACAGGCAGTTCTGGCCCGCGACCCCGAACGCGCCGTCCACGACGGCCTCGACAGCGTGGGGCCGCACGGCGTCGGCGCACACGATGGTGGGGTTGTTGCCGCCGAGCTCCATGAGCATCTTCCGGGGGCCGGCGGCCGCGGTGATCTTGGCGGCCGTGGCCGGTCCGCCGGTGAACGAGACCAGGGCGATGCGCGGGTCGGCCACCAGCGACTGCCCGGCTCCGGCACGGCCGCAGACCACGGCGATCCTCGACGACGGCACACCGGTGCGGAGCAGCAGCTCCACGAACGCCAGGGCCGTGAGGGGGGTGTGGTCCGACGGCTTGAGGACCACCCCGTTACCACCGATCAGGGCCGGACCGAGCTTGTGGGCCACGAGGTTGAGCGGGTCGTTGAACGAGGTGAGCGCGGCAACGACCCCGACAGGCTCGCGGGTGAACCAGCCGAGCCGGTTACCGCCACGCCTGCTCGCACCGAAAGGGATCGTCTCGCCCTTGAGGAACACCCCGGCCTCGGCGGACAACCGCAGGGTCTCGGCGCAGCGGCCGACCTCTCGCTCGGCCTCCGTGAGCGTCTTGACGCCCTCCGAGGCGATGAGATGGGCGAACCGGCCCGCCTCCTCGCGAAGCAGCCGCGCCGCCTCGTGCAGCGCCTCGCTCCGGGCCCACAGCGGCCAGTCCTCGCCCGTCACCGACTCGAGGACGCCCGACACCGCCGCCGCGACGTCCGCCGGGGTCGAGTCCGCGACGTGGCCGATGACCCGGCCGTCCTCGGGGTCGGTGACCGGCAGCGTCAGGTCGTGGCGCTGCCAGCTGCCGTTGACGAGGGCGCCTCCCGGCACCGACAGGTCGGCCACGGGCCGGCTGCGGACCTGCGCGTCGGGGCTGACCACCCGCTGGTCTGATGCGTACACGGTTGGACTCCTCGTCAGCTGAATCGGTCGACGACCTTGGCGTATCCGCCGATGATCGGAAGGAACCAGGGCGGCCCGACGTGGCCGGGCACAGCCCGGTAGGGGAGTCGCTCCCACAAGTTGCGGGAGTGCTCCCCGACCATCGACAGGGCCATCTGCTTGCCCATGTAGGTGGCCATCTGGACGCCGTGGCCGCTGTACCCGAGCGAGTAGTGCACCCCGTCGCGCTCGCCGGCGTGCACCATCTGGTCCATGGTGAGGTCCACGAGACCGCCCCAGGTGTAGTCGATGCGTGTCGAGGCCAGGTACGGGAACAGCTCGGTCATGGCGCGCTTGAGGATCGCGGCGCTCTTGAGGTCCGAGTCCGGGCTCGAGAGAGCGAACCGGGCCCGCCCTCCGAAGAGGAGACGGTTGTCCGGTGTGATCCGGAAGTAGTAGGTGAGCATCTTGTTGTCGGAGGCCTGCCGCTGGCGCGGCAGGATCCGCTGGACCGTCTCGGCCGGCAGCGGCTCGGTCACGATGATGAAGCTGCCGACCGGGATGGTCCGTCGCTGGAGCCACGGAGTGAGCGAACCGGTGTAGCCGCTCGTCGCCACGAGCACCTTGTCGGCCTGGACGATGCCTCGGGTGGTGTGCACGGCGTGTCCGCCGTTGCGACGCTCGAGCTGCGTGACCTGGGCGTTCTCGCACACCGTGACGCCGGCCCGGACTCCGGCCCCGGCGAGACCGTGCGCGAGCTTGCCGACGTGAACACCGGCCCCGAGCGGGTCCACCATGCCGCCGGCGTAGAAGTCACTGCCGATCTCGGTGTGGATCTCGTGCTTGTCGACGACGTCCACCGAGTAGCCGGCCAGGTCAGCGAGCTTTTCCTGCGTCTCGCGCATGTGGCCGACCTGCTTGGCGTTCATGGCCAGGGTGAGCTTGCCGGACCGCTGGAAGTCGCAGTCGATGGAGTGCTCCTTGACCAGCTGCTCGATGGTGTCGATGGCCCGGTTGTACTCGCCGAACATCTCGACGGCCTGGTCGCGCCCATAGCGCTTGATGGCCTTGCCGAAGCCGATGGCGAGCCCGGTCGTGGCCATGCCGCCGTTGCGGCCGGAGGCGCCCCAACCCACCGTGTGCTGGTCGAGCACGACGGCGCTGGCACCGTGCTGGACCGCTTCGAGGGCCGCGGACAGACCGGTGAAGCCGGCGCCCACGATGGCGATGTCGACGCGTTCGGGAACCGGAGTCCGGCGATAGTCCCCTGAAGGGGTCGCGGTGTCCAGCCAGTACGGGGTGAGCTTCACCTGTTGCTCCTGGGAGTGGCAGTCGGTCAGAGACCGAGGAGGTCGTTGAGCTCGTCGAGGGACGTGACGGTCGTGTAGTTGTAGGCCGGGCTCTCCGGGTCGTAGCCCCGGTCGAGGTAGACCTTGTTCGTGAAGCCCAGGTCGTCCGCCGGCATCAGGTCGTAGCGCGTGTGCGAGGAGACGTGCAGGAGCTCCTCGGGGCTGGCGCCGAGCTGGTCGAGCATGTACTCGAAGGCCTGGTAGCGGGGCTTGTAGAAGCCGGCCTGCTCCGCGGTGTACACGGCGTGGAAGTCCGCTCCGAGCTTGGGCACGAGCGCGTCGAGGTAGCTGGTGTCGGCGTTGGAGAGGATCACGAGGGGGAAGTTGTCACCGAGCTTCTTCAGCGGGGCGGGCACGTCGTCGTGCGGCTCCCACGAGAGCACCGCGGCCGCGAACTGCTTGCCCGCGTCCTCCTGGACCTCGAGGCCCCACTTCTTGCACGTCCGTGCGTAGGCGTCGTGCAGCACCTGGTCGTAGGCGTAGAACTCGCCGCACACCTGGTCGTAGCGGTAGTTCCTGAACTGGCGGATGAAGGTCTGGATCTGGGGCTCGGTCAGGCGGTCCCCGATGAGCCGGCGCGTCGTGCTGGTGATCTCGAAGTAGATGAGCGTGCCCAGGCAGTCGAACGAGACGTACTTCGGGCGGGTGAGCTGGTTCGGCATGTTCTGTCCTATCGCTGGGGGAGCAGGGGTGGCGCCCGTTCCGAGGACGCGATGGGAATCGTAACCCGACCTTTGCAGATTGTCGACCGTCGGCAACCCGTTGTTGACAAGTTACCGAGGAGTGCGAAGATACGAGAGTGGCTGGCGCCTGCCCGAGGGCTCCGGCCCTCGTGAGGGGAGGATCGTGATGGTGTCGGGACTGAGCAGTCTCAAGGCGCTGGAACGCAAGTCGACGTCGGATCGCATCAGCGACGAGCTTCGGCAGATGATCATCGAGGGCGCCCTCATGCCGGGGGAGCAGCTCGGCGAGGCGAGGATCGCCGAGCAGCTGGGGGTCTCCCGTGCCCCGGTGCGAGAGGCGCTGCAACAGCTCGTCCAGCAGAAGCTGGTGGTCGCGGCCCGCAACAAGGGCGTCTCGGTGGTGACCTTCTCGGCCGCCGACATCTGGGAGATCTACGACGCCCGGTGTGCGATCGAGAGCCACGCGGCGGCCCGGATCGTGGAGGGCCCGCCCGGTGCGCGCGCACGTGCCGTGGACTCGCTGCGAACGATGCTGAGCAGGCTTGCGACAGCGGTCAAACGGGGCGACCACCGGCAGATCTCGGCCGCCGACCTCGACTTCCACATGAGCCTCGTGGCGGCGGCTGACAACTCACGGCTCGTCGACGCCTACTCGATCCTCTCGGCCCAGACGCTGACCTGCATCAACCGGCTGGAGATCGCGCTGCCATCGGGCGAAGAGGTCGTCGACGACCACCAGGTCCTGGTCGACGTGGTCGCCAGCGGCGACCGGGAAGCCGCCGTCAAGGCCGTCGAGGCGCATCTGACGATGGCGGCGGGCAACCTCGCCGCGCCGCCGGCCAGGGCGACCGGGAGCGCCCTTCGCCCCGGCTGACCCGGACCGGACAAGCCATCCGCGCGACGGGCCCAGCCCCGACGCCCGGCCACCCCGACGGACCGACCGACCGGTCCTTCAGGTGCTTGGTCCGGGCGTCGTGCTGTGCCGGGACCCGGCCCATGCTTCGGCTCCTCCTTCTCGCACGAAAGATGAAAAGTCGTTAGCCGATTGTCGACAATCAGCGATCTACATGCTTCCATATACCCCGACAAGTCCATCGCTTGAAGGGAACGATCATGAGGTTCGGAACGAAGCTTGCTGCAGTCGCCTCCGGGGCTGCGCTGACGATGACGATCAGCGCGTGCGGGGGCGCCGCCGGCGGGACGAGCGGCGGTGCGGGTGCGGCTCCGACCGGGTCGGTGCCGGCGGTTCAGGTGGACCCGGCGGCGGTCAAGCTGTTGCCGGCGTCGGTCAAGGAGCGCGGCACGCTGACGATGGCCGCGGACCTGCACTACCCGCCGACCTCGTTCCTGGACACCGACAACAAGACCCCGATCGGGTACAACGTGGACATCGCGAACCTGCTCGCGGCCACGCTGGGACTCAAGGTCGAGGTCAAGAACGTGTCCTTCGACTCGGTGATCCCCGGGATCGCCGCCGGCCGGTACGACTTCACCGCGACGAACATGAGCCCGACCCCGGAGCGGCTCAAGGTGCTGGACATGGTCACCTACTGGTCGGCCGGGTCCTCGCTGATCGCGGCCAAGGGCAACCCGGCCCAGCTGAGCCTGGCCGACCAGTCCACGCTGTGCGGGCACCAGATCGCGGTGCTCAGCGGCTCGACCCAGGCCGAGAAGTACCTGCCGCAGATCTCGGACGACTGTCAGGCCGCGGGCAAGCCGGCGGTCGACGCGGTGGTCCTGCCGAACGTGCAGGCCGCGCTGACGCAGCTGGCCTCCAAGCGGATCGAGGGTGTCTTCTCCGACACCTCGCAGCTGGGCTGGGCCGCCAAGCAGCAGCCGCAGGCCTTCGACCTGCTGCCCCAGCAGTACAAGAAGAAGGTCGGCAACAGCATCGTGGCCCTCGGCGTGGCCAAGAACTCGCCGCTGGCCCCCGCGCTGCACGCGGCGATGCAGTCGCTGATGGCCGGTCCGGCGTACAAGGCCACCCTGGACAAGTGGGGCCTGGGCACCGGCGCCATCTCCAGCTCCGAGCTGCTGAAGTAACG